>NZ_DJGY01000048.1:0-68524 GCF_002435675.1 Acetobacterium sp. UBA5834
GAAAGGAATGTATAAAACTATGAACACACGTTTAAACATTAGAGAAAAAAGATTTGTTGCCGTGGTAGCAGCCATTGCCCTGGTTTTCGGATTTACCCCGGTGGCCAGTGCCATGCACATTATGGAAGGGTATCTGCCCGTTGGTTTCAGTATCGCCTGGGGGGTAATCTGCATTCCCTTTTTAATTGCCGGTTATCTGTCAATTAAGAAAACCCTCAAGGAAAATCCTAAAACCATCACCCTGCTGGCCATGGCCGGTGCCTATGTATTTGTGTTGTCATCGTTAAAAATTCCATCTGTTACCGGCAGCTGTTCCCATATGACCGGAACCGGGCTGGGAGCAATTCTCTTTGGACCGGCAGCAGTTAGCATTCTGGGCATCATTGTTCTGTTATTTCAGGCCATTTTACTGGCCCATGGCGGTTTGACGACGCTGGGAGCCAATACCTTTTCAATGGCGATTGCCGGACCATTTGTAACCTATGGTATTTTCATTCTTTGTAAAAAAATAAAGATCAATCGCCATGTCGGGGTTTTTCTGGCAGCGGCAATTGGGGATTTGTTTACTTACTGTATCACCGCTTTCCAGTTGGCCTTGGCCTATCCCTCTGAAAGCGGCGGAGTTGCGGCCTCAATGGTAAAATTTCTGGCAGTATTTGCACCAACTCAGCTGCCGTTGGCGATTATTGAAGGGATTCTGACCGTGGTCATCATTATCGGCCTGGAAACCTATGCGCAACCAGAACTTAATGATTTGGGATATCTTACCGGAGGTGTAAAATAATGACAGCAACAAGAAAAACGGTAATTGGTCTTTTAGTATTGGTGGTATTGATTGCTCTGGTGCCCCTGTTTATCCTGCAGGATGCGGAATTTGGCGGATCGGATGATGCCGGTAGCGGGGTGGTTTCAGAGATTACCGGAACCGAATATGAACCCTGGTTTACCCCTATTTTTGAAACAGCCATTAATGGTGAAATCCCCGGCGAAGTGGAAAGCTTGTTTTTCTGCATCCAAACCGGTATCGGTGTCGGTATTATTGCTTTTGTGATGGGTCGCTTTGTTGAACGCAAGAAGCAGGAAGAAGGCAAGACCGGCAAGAAAAAAACGAAATAGGTTGCAGTTTAGCGGCAGATCCTTTTAAGAAACGAAAAATTAAATTAGGTTTTATTTGCGTGCGTCTATAAAAAAGCGCGTTATTTTCACAATGAAATTAACGCGCTTTTTTAAACGATATCAAGAAATCAGTGTCTTTGAATCGTTTGTGTTCAGGCAGAAAATACTATTTGGCTGGTCAAATAGGGATTTTGTCTGCCTGGGGTAATATCAGTGGGTGGCTTTATCATTCAAGTGATTGTGTGCTTTCTCACTTAGATTTCAAAAGTGATATATTTCTGAAGAACCGCTTTCAGCTCCCTGATCCCATCCCCGGTAATGGCACTGACCGGATGAATCTTATCCGGATGGATACCTGCATAAGTCAGGTAACGCCGACTGCGTTTCAAATCGCTATGCCTGTGGTCGATTTTGGTGATGACCCCGATCACCGGGATGTTGTAGGTACAGACAAAATTTGGGGGCACCGAGTTTTGGTGATCGGTGCTGGAATTAATTAGGACGATTAGTCCAGCGTCACAGGTCACATTGATGGCCTGGGGTCGAAAACAGGGCAGTTCAATAAACTCACCGGGGGTATCAATAAAATGGTCAGAATAACTGACCTGCTGAGTTTTGCCATAAGTGATCAATTCATTGGTCAGCCGTTGGAATAAGGTGGTTTTTCCACTGCCAATCCGTCCGATCAGGGCGACGCGGTTTTTATTATTTGCCATGAAAATTCTCCGTTAGGCTGATTGGACAAAACGTGCTTCCCGACCGATACAGGCATCGATGGGGCAGGTTTGACAATCGCAGTAATCCAATAAATCCTCAAAAAGAATGCCTGAAGAACTGTAAAGCGGCCGCATGGTGCTGTAGGGGGTTATTTCCATGCCGATGCTTTTGGTCGAGTTGCTAAAGGTATTGAAGATGATTTGATTGGCCTTAATCGACCAGTCCGGGAGTAGTCCGGGATTGACCATCCCGATTTTATCAAAGCTTTGCTCCAGCTGGATCGTATTTTTCAGATATCGCATTGCTGAAGTCATAACGGGAAGTTTAAGCGAATTTAACAGATATTTTTCGGTCTGATTGAGGTTGGTTGGCATGTCGCCGATGGTCAACAGGTACAAAAACACCTTTTGGTTGTCCGACAAGAGATGTTTCAGGATTTTACTTTTATATACGTGGCCGCCGATCAGAATCGTGTTGCCGGTGGTTGTTTTGACCGAACATTCTTTGAGAATGGCCCGGGGTTTAAACCGTTGGCTTAAAATATTCGCAGCATGGCTGTACTCTTCATAAGCAGAGGAATCCGCCTCAAGGGGCTTCTTTCCCAGCAATTTTTCAATATCTGTTCCAATGGGAATCTTTTTGATAACAACGTCTTTCATTTTTTTCCTCTTTTCTTGAGTGTTCAGTTTTTTTATTTCTGCAAAAAAATAAAAAAACCTTTTCAAAAAAAGGTTTACAAATGCGGGACTATTTCAGTGACGTCATTTAATTAAAGGAGAACGTCATTTCGTTTTCTTCTCACATTTTGCAGCCTTCTTTGAAGCTTCAAACAGATGATGCGTTTACAAAAATATCCTGACTTGGAGGGACTCCCTGCACCCAGCCTTCTCGGTTTTCCCAATGACTGAATACGTCCATATTCTCCTTACAGTAGCAAAGAAACTGTCGCAGATTTTCACCGCGTTCCTTTTGTAAATGCTTTTCTATGCCAATAATAAACTAAAAATGGGTGTTAATCAAGTCTATTATTGTTTTTTTCAAGATGAAGGTAAAATACGTCCTTGGATTAGAGACAATAACTGACTTAAATACTATTTGCAAAGCCGGAGATCTCAGCTACGCTAAAACACAGAAACGGAATTGCTATCCGCTTCTGTGTTTTGAATTGAGATTCGTCTAGTCAACCATAACCATAACCGATGTTGCTTTGATGACCGCAGTTGCATCACCGCCGACGACTAATCCAAGATCTTTGATTGCCGCCATGGAAATTGTTGCTGAAATAATGTTGCCATTTCCAATATCAATTTTCACGATCCCGCTCACCGCACCATCTTCAATTGCAACAATTTTTCCTTTCAACTGGTTTCTTGCACTTAATTTCATTTTGACACCCCCTTTCCCACAAGGTATTAAATACTACCTTTTTAATTTTACCCATTTTAAGCTAGACAAAACAGTGTTAAACAGCGAAGTGCATTTAACCGAAATGATTTCTTGACATAAAAGAAGGGTATGCAATATAATAACATTCATAACAAAACAAAACAATACTAAGCGAATCAAAAGGAGAAATTGAGTGAAACGTAGAGGAAAATGGTTAGCGATTTTATTGGTAATGGGAACACTACTCGGTTTGGTGTCGGGTTGTGGTAGTAATTCAAGTCAGGCCGAAGAAAAGGTTGATATGACAAAAAGTCTTGATGGTCAAACACTGTTTGTATACTGCGGAGCCGGGATGACCAAACCCTTTGGTGAGATTGCCGATCAGTTTAAAGCAGAAACCGGTTGTGATATCCAGGTGGTTTATGCCAACGCCGCTCAAATCCAGAATCAGATTCAGACAACCGGTGAAGGAGATCTCTTTATTGCTGGCTCGGCTGATGAGCTCAAACCGGTTCAGGACAAGGTGAGCGAAAGCATCGATCTGGTTAAACACATTCCGGTGCTGGCGGTAAAAAGCGGCAATCCGCTTGGTATCACCGGCTTAAACGACTTAACCGGGGCCGGGGTCGAAGTTGTGTTGGGGGATGGTGAAGCGACACCAATCGGCAAGATCGCCAATAAGGCCTTAACCGACCTGGGCATTTTAAACAATGTGAATGTCGTCGCCCGGGCCGCAACCGCCCCGGAAATAGCCAATGCCCTGTCAGTAGACGAATGCAATGCAATTATTATCTGGAAAGAAAATGTGCCAGCCAATGCTGAAATTGTCAATACCCCAGACCTCAATGCCTATGTAAAAACAGTCCCGGCAGCCAAATTAAGCAGAAGTGCCAATACAGAAGCGCTGGCGGCGTTTATGACCTATCTGGATTCGGATCCGGTCAAGACGATTTGGGAAAATAACGGTTATGAAGTACTCAACTAGATTGTTGGTATGAGAGGGAAAATATCAACCTTTGATTTTTTTGAAATACTAACCATTATTATTACCTTTATTGTCATTATCTTTACGACGGCTTTGTTATTGGCAATTGTACTTAAAGGGATCCCCTATTTAGGGGCCGCGTTTTATTCGGAGGAAGTACGGTTCTCCATCAGGCTAAGCTTATATACCGCCAGTATTGCGACGCTTATTTGTATGTTGCTGGCGATACCGACTGCTTACGCATTAACCCGGACCGTATTTCCATTTAAAAAGGCATGTCAAATGATAATTGAACTGCCGCTGTCGATGCCCTATCTTGTTTTGGGGCTTAGTTTGTTGATTGTTTTCTCCTCGGATTTTGGGAAAGCCTTAAAAGAGCTGGGATTTAAAGTCGTATTTGATAAAAATGGGATTATTATCGCCCAGACAGTTGTCAATTTACCGTTTGCCATTCGCTTTATTCGCACGGCATTTGAAGAAGTTGATGAGCGGCTGGAATTTATCTCCGGTAGTCTGGGAGCGACAAAGTGGGAGCGCTTTATCACCATTACCCTGCCGCTCGCCCGAAATGGTATTCTTTCAACGATTGTTCTGACATGGTCGAGAGCCTTAGGCGAGTTTGGCGCGACCCTGATGCTAGTCGGTGCGACGCGGATGAAAACCGAAACATTGACGACATCGATATATTTGAATCTGGCGACTGGTGATACCGGAGCCTCAATGGCTTCGGCGACGGTGATTCTGATCATTTCGCTGCTGTCTTTGTTTCTGACGAATTGGATCGGTCGAAAAAATAAGCAAGAAAGCCGGATGAAGGATGTGAATAGATGGTAAATGCAATGGTTGAAATTAACAATTATTCGATACAATTGGGAAAGTTTAAGTTGAATCAAATCAACTTAAACATCAGTGAGAAAGAGATCTTTGCGGTTTTAGGCAGAACCGGATCGGGCAAGACCGTTTTGCTTGAATCGGTCGCAGGATTTTACCGAAAATTTTCCGGGAAAGTAATGATTCAGGGGATCCCCGTCATCGATGTACCGCTGGAAAAGCGAAATATCGGATTTGTCTATCAGGACTTTGGTTTGTTTCCCCATATGACTGTTTTTGATAATATTACCTATGGATTAAAAATCCGCAAGATAGATAAAGTGGTTCAAAAAGAAAGGGTCGATAAAATGGCAGAAATATTATCAATCGGCCATATTCTTAAACAATATCCAGGAACCTTAAGTGGTGGCGAACGACAGCGAACAGCACTGGCCCGGGCGCTGATTTTAAACCCGCAGCTGCTTTTGATGGATGAACCCTTTTCATCTCTGGATCCGGCAACTAAAGAAAACATGTATGATCAGATTAATAAAATTCATGAAGTTTTCGGGTGTACGATTCTATTTGTGACCCACGATTTCAATGAAGCCCAGCGCATGGCCAACCGAATCGGCATTATGGTAAATGGTGAATTAAAAGCCGTTAGAAAAAGTGCCAACTTATTTGAGCGGTGTCAGGATGAAGAAATCAATCAGTTTCTGGGCCGGAATGATGAAGGGAGTATTCACGAGTGAAAGAGCAGGTATTTGAGGTAGAGGGGATTATGTGCCCCAAATGTGTCAAGAAAATTACGGAAGTATTACTACAACAGGATGGTATCAGTCAGGTTGAGGTCAGCGATGATTATCAGTCCGTTACAATTCTATTTGACGAGCAGCGGATCATCACCGATACTATCAAAGACAGCATCGAAACAATCGAAGGCAAAGAATTCAAAATAATCACCTGAAACGGAGGAAAAAAGATGTCATTTATATCGATCAACGAGATTGACCAGTTAATTAATGAGGACGTTCCCTATATTGATTTGACCAGCTGGGTTTTGGGGGTCAGGGAACAGCCGGGGAAAATTTCATATTTTACCCGGGAAGATGCGGTTGTCTGTGGCACCGAAGAAGTCAGTTCGATCTTTGAGCGCTTACACATCAAGACAGGATTGATGGTAGCCTCAGGGCAGAAAGTCAGTGCCGGCGCTGAGTTGATTACCGGCATGGGACGGGCCGAAGATTTGCATAAGGCCTGGAAAGTGGGCCAGAACATTCTCGATAATTGTTCGGGAATCGCCACCAAAACCCGAAAAATGGTCGACATGGCCAAGCAGGTAAGCCCGAACACGTCGATCTTGACGACCCGGAAGGGATTTCCCGGAACCAAGGCATTGGCGATCAAGTCGATCATGTCCGGTGGGGCCATGCCTCACCGCTTGGGTTTATCAGAAACCATTCTGGTATTCAAACAGCATCTGAATTTTATTGGTGGGTTTGATGGTTTGCTAAAAAAAATGCCGGAGCTGAAAGCTGAATGCTGCGAAAAGAAAATTATTGTCGAAGCCACCACTTTGGCCCAGGCAATTGATCTTTGCCAGGCCGGGGTAGATGGAATCCAGTTTGATAAGCTGACGGTCGAAGATCTGAGCGCAGCGGTTAAGCAGTTGCGCAGTGAATTTCCTGGCGTTGTGCTGCTGGCAGCGGGCGGCATCAATGAGACGAATATTTCCGCTTATGCCAGCACCCAGGTCAATGGTATTGTGACAACCTGTCTCTACAGTGCCAAACCCATTGACGTTGGAGTTAGAATTAATCAATAGCATCATTTCAGGATACAAGCGTGGTGACTTGTATCTTTTTTTGTTAAGTGATCAATACGGGATGGACTTCGATTTAATCAATTCCATTATTGACATATGCTATTTATAGCATATAATATTGTATAGCAGGATCAATTCAGTTACGCAATGCAAAAAATAAGGAAAGAGCGGGGGAAATGAAGATGGAAGAAAATAAGAGTCAATTGGTCAATGATTATGCAATCGAGAATTTCAAGAGTGGCTTAAATTGCGCAGAAAGTGTTTACGATGCCTTACTTCGTGGGGGGGTTCTGGATGTTCCCCGGGAAACGATTGCGATGTGTACCGGTTTTGGTGGTGGCATCGGCCTTGTCGGTGAAACCTGTGGCGCTTTGTCAGCTGCCGTGATGGCAAACAGTGCGGTTTATGGGCGCAAGGATCCCTGGAGCATCGATGCTGAGATACGTGGCCCGGAAGTCGGACAAAAATATTACCGACGTTATAACAATCTGGTTGGCGAGTTCTGCAAAGCCAATGGTGGGGCAACCTGTCGTGGAATCTGTGAGCCGTTTGAAGATTGGAATGGAAAAGACCGTCGGCTTCACTGTATGAAAATGGTAGGAACAACCGCTCAATTAGCGTACAAATATCTGCAAATTCCGCAAAACGAAGCCTTCGAGCTGCCATATGGCGAAAAAATGAGTGATAACAACAAAAAATGAGAGCTGGAAAAAGGAGGGTGGCGTAAAAATGTATTTAGCAATGGCGATGGACGGTAAAACGCTGGAAAGCAAGGTTTCGCAGCAGTTTGAGACGGGGAAGTATTTATTGGTGGTCGATACCACGAATTTAAGTGTGAGTGCAATTGAAAACTGCCATGATTTTTCGGCAGAAAGCTTGGCGCAAAAAGTAATTGACCTGAATTGCGAAGGGATCATCACCGGAGCAATCAGTGATCCGCAGGCCTTTGAGATCCTGGCTGATGCCTGTATTACCCGTTTTCTGGGGTCTGGCAAGACGGGCATGGAAGCCCTTGATTTAATGAAGAAACGTGACCTAAAGCTCATCAGAAACATTGAAGGTACCGATGGTTGTGGTGGCGATCATGACCATCACCATTAAACAATAGCTTATCACAGAAAAAACCCTAAAATATAGGGTTTTTTCTGCATATAAGGATGCTTTAATTACTGTCTTAAAAGCCGGATTTCGAGTAATCCGGTCAGCGGATCGCTTATTCGAAATCCGCAACGCAAAAAGATGGGGCTCTAAAATAATCAGGCTTCCCAAACAACAAAATAGACCCCATCCGCTCGCTTTTGCCCCTTGGCCAGTTCGAGATGTCGCAGGACGGACATATTGGTGCTGATTTCATCCGGCGTTAAGCCGAATTTTTCGACGCATTGCGGCATGGTTACACCACCACAATCTTTCATAAATAAATAGAGATTCTTTTGCGGATCGGTTAAACCGTCAATGCCGGTCTGGCCGGAATTTTTGCGATCGAGTTTGGCACTGTGAACGGCACTGGGGTCGCAGGTCTGGGTCACCTTATGTTGGCCCATGGCACAATCATCACAAAAAATTTTTCCTTTGACTTCATAAACATCATCGTCTTCAAGACTGATTCCACAACTAAAACATGTTTGCATAGCTACTCTCCCTGGCATTTCTAAATATTCTGGTTATTGTAACATACTGATCAAAATAAAAATAATTTTAATCGACAGCCTGATTAATTACATATCATATCATTTTTGCGGCGGGCTTGCTATAGCGTTGAATAATTTTATCATGATGAGAAATCACGGCGACAGTTATTGACATATGTTTATTATGGCATATAATACTTATAAAAAGCGGAATACAGCGTTGATCGAAGATCAGTGTTAAGGCGAGAAAGGAAAAATTTGAAATGGAAAAAGAGAATCAACAAGCCGAGTTGATAGGGGCAAAATCACATCAAAATTTAAATACAAGACATCGCAAGTTGGCAAAGGATTTATTCCGACAGGGATATAATTGTTCACAAGCTGTCTTGCTGGCGTTTAGCGATGAGTGTGGCCTGGACTTTAAAACGGCCGCCAGGCTTAGCTCATCCTTCGGTGCGGGAATGGGAAGACTTAGAGAGGTATGCGGTGCAGTGACCGGGATGTTTATGGTGGCAGGTCTGCTTTATGGCTACAGCGATCCCCAGGATCAGTCCGGAAAAACCGCCCATTATCAGCGGATTCAGGAGCTAGCCAAACAATTTGAGGACAAAAACCAGTCGATCATCTGCCGGGAATTACTGGGACTGGGAGCAGGCAAGGATAGTCCGGTTCCGGAGCAGCGAACCGCAGCATACTATCAAAATCGGCCCTGTGAAGCGTTGGTGGGGAATGCAGCAGCGATAATGGCAGCATATATTGAAGGACAAAAATTGCACCAACAGGAATGACACCACTTACTTAGGTTAGCAAAATCGGGAAGCTCAAGGCGAGTAATTAAATTCAAATAGTTATTGACATATGTTTTTAAAGAGGTATAATCATAAGTGATAAAAACATATGTCAATAATAAAAAAGGAGAATTTAATGAAAATAGCAATACCTGCAGATGAAAAAGTTCTGGCGAGCGAAGTATGCATGTCTTTCGGAAGAGCTCCCTATTTTTACATTTATGAGACCACGACAAAAATGGGTGATTTCATTGAAAATGCTGCCGCCAGAAGTCCTGGCGGGGCGGGGGTTAAAGCGGCCCAGATCGTTGTCGATAGCCACGCTGATATCTTAATCACTCCACGATGTGGTGAAAACGCCGCTGAGGTTTTTAAAGCGACGAAACTGGAAATTTATAAAAGCACGCTGGGCTCGATTCAGAATAACATCGATGCGTATATGGATAACAAACTGGCTGTCCTCGACCAGTTTCACGCAGGGTTTCATGGCGTTGGCGGAAGCTAAGTCATGAAAACGCAATTGATTAACGGTGTATCCCAGGGAACCCTTGGTATTATTTCACGCAAAGTTGGTGACAAGAAAATCGTTGCGCAAATCCTTCAGAATGAGTTTACAACGGTTGGTTTGTGTCAAGGGGATGTGGTCAGAATGCTGGTAGCCAGTGACATTGCCGAAAAAACGTCTGACGTTGTTGTCACTGAAATCTCAGGGGTTTGTCCACAACATATCATTTGTCTGGCAATTCTGGGTGATGTAACCTCAGTGGAAGCAGCCTTGAAAGCCATAGAAAGTAGGTTGATGAGTAAGTGAAATTAGCAGTGCTCAGCGGCAAAGGCGGAACCGGCAAAACGCTGGTATCGGTTAATCTGGCAGCTGTGGCAAACAATTCCGTTTATGTCGATTGTGATGTGGAAGAACCAAACGGACATTTGTTTTTTAAACCGGTGGAGATAAAGAAGGAAAAGGTCAGCATCAAAATACCTGTTGTTGACGAAGATCTTTGTCTGGGGTGCCGGAAATGTGTTGACTTTTGTAAATTCAACGCCCTCGCCGCCATTATCAACAAGTTAATTGTTTTTGATGATATTTGTCACTCATGCGGGGGTTGCATCATGCTTTGTCCAAGCCACGCTTTGACCGAAAAGGACAAGGTCATTGGAAAAATAAATAGCGGTATTTCCGAAGAGGTCAAGGTGATTTCCGGTATTTTAAATACGGGTGAAGCATCGGGAATACCCATTATCAAAGAATTGCTGAGTAAAATATCAGCGGAAGAAAAGATGACAGTGATCGACTGTCCGCCTGGCAGTGCCTGCATTGTGATGGAAAGCATCCGGGACGTTGATTATTGTATTTTAGTGGCAGAACCGACAGTATTTGGCCTGCACAATCTGGCCCTGGTTTATCAGCTAGTGAAGCTGTTTAATAAACCCCATGGTGTTGTCATCAATAAATGGATGGCCGGTGAAAATCTGATTGAACGGTTTTGTAGCGACAATCAGATCACGGTATTAGACAAAATTCCTTTTGAGAGTGAACTGGGAACAATTAATTCTGATGGGGAAATTGCGGCAAAAAGCGAAAAATACTATGGTTTATTCTCGGAGTTGCTAAAAACAGTCGTTAAGGAGGTGGAACATGAAACAGTTACTCATTCTTAGCGGTAAAGGTGGCACCGGAAAAACAACCCTGGCCAGTGCATTTATAAAGATGGCCCAGGCAAAAGTATGCGCGGATTGTGATGTCGATGCTCCTAATTTGCATCTGGTTTTAAGGCAGTCGGTAAAGCCGCAGGTAAACGATTTTTTCGGGATGCCAAAGGCCGAAATAAATCCAACGCTGTGTGCCAAGTGTCATCGCTGCCTGGAACATTGCCGTTTTGAGGCGATCACAGTCAATGATGGTAGCTACCGGGTTGATTCGTTCGCCTGTGAAGGCTGCGGTGTCTGTGAAATGGTTTGTCCAGTCCGGGCGATCAGTCTAAAACCGCATATTGCCGGTGAACTGATGCTGTATGACAATAAAGAGAGTCTCTTTTCCACCGCTTTGCTTAAAATGGGCAGTGGAACATCGGGGATGCTGGTCACCGAAGTGAAGAAGCAAATGAAGTCGGTTGATGTTGGCGCTGCTTTGGCAATCATTGACGGATCGCCGGGAATTGGCTGCCCGGTGATTGCATCGATCAGTGGGGTGGATTTGGTGCTGATTGTTGCGGAGCCATCGGTTTCCGGGATCAGTGATTTGGAACGGATCATTAAAACGGCACAGACCTTTCATACGAAAACCGCTGTCTGTGTCAACAAATTCGATACCAATTTGAAAAAAACTGAAGCGATTATGGCCTATTGTAAAGAACAGGACATTCCCTATATGGGTAACATTCCTTATGATGAAAATGCTGTTAAAGCTATCAATCAGGGCTTGACCATTGTGGACATCGTTTGTGATGCGGGTTTGGCAGCCCAGGAAGTATTTAACAATACCTTAGAAGTATTATTGAAGAAATAGTTTGAAGATTAAGATAGTTATTGACATATGCTGTTAATGTATTATAATGTTTTTGTTAATCGCATATGTCAGTAACAATGCGAATCAATCAGTAACGATAATTTGGAGGAAGATTATGAAAATTGCATTACCAACGCGTGAGAATTATATTGATGGCCATTTTGGTCACTGTGAGTATTATACGGTGTTTACCATTGATGACAACAGCAAAGAGATATTAAGTCAGGAGATCATTGCCTCGCCACAAGGTTGCGGCTGTAAATCCAATATTGCTACCACGCTGGCCGAAATGGGTGTCAGTCTGTTGCTTGCTGGCAATATGGGTGAAGGGGCAGTCAATGTCTTGCGTCGAGCGGGCATCGAAGTGGTTCGGGGATGTTCCGGGGATGTCAAAGAAGTGGCATTGAGCTGGTTGGCCGGATCCGTAATGGATTCTGGCGAAATGTGTCATGCCCACGAAGCGGGCCATGAATGTCAGCACTAAGCCCTTATAAAAACAGTTTTGATAAGGAGTATTAAGCGATGCCCAGACCTGTAAAATGGAAAAAAGTCTGTTGTCTGCCGGAAACGGATTTATTTGGACCCCTTAACGCCAAAAATACAGAAGAGGGTGTCATCACTATGACGGTTGAGGAGTATGAAACCATCCGTCTGATTGACCTGGAAGGGCTGCTTCAGGAAGAATGTGCCGAAAGTATGCATGTGGCACGAACAACGGTTCAAAAAATATATAACGATGCCCGCAAAAAACTGGCCGATGCGTTGGTTAACGGCAATGTCTTAAAGATCGAAGGCGGAAATTATAAGCTGTGCGAAGAAGGCCAGGAAACCTACGGCTGTAGCCGCTGCCGCAAACGTCGGGGCAATGGCCGTTGTGATCAGACGCAGATTTAAAAATCAATATAGCAAACAATAGGCAATTGCGAAACTGGGTGCAAAGTTCACGCTATTTTGGAATTGCCTGTAGCAAACAATTGAAAGAGGAGAATTTTTATGAGTGAAGATTGTAGTCAATCCTGTGGGACTTGCGGCGAAGAATGTGCCGATCGAAAAGTTGATTTTTCCGAGCAGCCTCATGAACTAAGTAAGATAAAAAAAGTTATTGGTGTCGTCAGTGGCAAGGGTGGCGTTGGTAAATCGATGGTAACCTCGCTGATGGCGGTAAGCATGAAGCGACAGGGATATAATACCGCCATTCTTGATGCCGATATTACCGGTCCGTCGATTCCCAAAGCCTTTGGCATCAAAGAAAAAGCCATGCCTTCAGAATTGGGATTGTTTCCGATCACCAGTAAAACCGGGATTGAAATCATGTCAATTAATCTGTTGCTGGAAAATGATACCGATCCGGTAGTCTGGCGCGGCCCGATTATTGCCAACACGGTTAAGCAGTTCTGGACCGATGTGATCTGGGGCGATGTCGACTATATGTTTGTCGATATGCCACCTGGAACCGGCGATGTGCCATTAACGGTCTTTCAATCGTTACCAGTAGATGGCATTATTATTGTCACCTCACCCCAGGAGTTGGTTTCGATGATTGTTGCCAAAGCCGTCAACATGGCCAAGATGATGAACATACCAGTAATTGGTCTGGTGGAAAACATGTCTTACTTTGAATGTCCGGACTGCGACAAAAAGCACTACTTATTTGGCGAAAGTCGGATTGAAGAAGTGGCCAAACAATATGGTATCGAGGTTGTCGCCAAAATGCCGATTGATTCTTCGCTGGCTGGCGGCTGTGATAAAGGTCTGATTGAGTTATTTGAGAATAATTGGCTGGATCCGATCGTTAAGACACTGGAAAAAAGTGAACAAGCAGATGCGTTGTTCGTGCCGGAATTTGCCAATCAGGATGTCCCAGCTCAGACGGGGAGCCGGGTTTAATAAACTGTTTATAAAATTATTAATAAGATAAACTGGTTATTGACAAATGTTAATAATTAATGTAAACTACTGTTAGATTAATCGTATTGAATAAAAATAAGCCAATGAGGCATTTTCTCCTTGAAAGGAGTTGTGTTTTGTTGGCTTTTTTTGCACAGGCGAATTAACAGAATCTTAAGGAAATTGCTCAGACTCGATTTGAAAAAAGGGCTGTCACTTTTGAAAAGTGTCGTAGGAGTAAAGTGTCTTTGTAGTATTGGTAAAAACAGTTTAATATGATATCAACTATGTGTCTGAAGACTCACTTATGTGGGTCTTTTATTTTTTGAAAATTTAAGGAGAAAAGAAAAATGAATCAGGAATTATGGGAAAAATCAGTTGAATTTCACGGACATCATTGTCCTGGGTTGGCCATTGGCGTCAGAGCTTCACAGGAAGCGATTAAGGCACTCAACATCTCTTTTTCAGAAGATGAAGATGTGGTGTGTATCACCGAAAACGATGCCTGCGGTGTTGATGGGGTGCAGGTTATTTTAGGCTGCAGCGTGGGAAAAGGCAATCTGTTGTTTAGAAATCGGGGGAAACAGGCTTTTACTTTTTTTAATCGCAACAGTGGCGAAAAAATCCGTCTGGTTTTAAAAGCTTTGCCGGAAATGGAACGGGATGAAATGGAAGGGTTCATTTTAAATGAGCCCGACGCCAGCAAGATCTTTGACTTTAAAACCCCGGATTATGACCTGCCGGAACGGGCCCGGATTTTTCAAAGTGTGATCTGCGAGGAATGCGGTGAAAAAACGGCCGAGCATATGATCCGGCTGGAAAACGGCAAGAAAGTTTGTGTTGATTGCTCGAATCCCTACACCCGAGGTTTTTAATTAATTTTTGAGTGGGAAATGCAGTGAGTTGAAAGAGGAGAAAAGTAATGAAAAAAATATGGGTAGTTTTGTTAAGTTTAGTGATGATGGTATCTTTTGCAGCTTGCAGTAGTGCAAAAAAAGAGGATACCAAAAGTAAAGAAGCAGAGGCCACCACAAAGGTAGTAACCGACAGCCTCGGCCGTCAGGTGGAAGTGCCAGCCGAAATTGACAGTGTTGGTTCCCTTGGGGTGATGCGGCTGTTTACCTACATGGATGCCGTTGATCTGGTTAAAGGTGGAACTGATATGGACAATGTTCAGGTGTTAACCCGTCCTTATACCCTGGTTAATCCAAATTTTGCCAGTTTAACGCAAATTGGGCAGGGTGGTTCCGGTGGTATTGTTCCTTTTGACGAAGAAATCGTTAAGTTGGCACCCGATGTCATTTTTGTCGTGTCGGATTATACCCAGTCTGATGAGTTGCAGGCAAAAACCGGTATTCCGGTGGTGGCCGTAGCCAGCCCCGGCTTATTTGATGGAAAAATGAGTGCCTCCATGGATCTAATTGGTCAGGTATTGGGCAAAGAAGATCGGGCCAAGGAAGTCAATGAGTATATGGATCAGGCACAAAAAGATCTCAATGACCGCACCAAAGATATTCCGGAAGCCAGTCGACCCAGTGTTTATAATGGCGCTCTGAATTTCAAAGGCAAACACGGCTTTGACGGCACCAGCGGGAATTATGGCCCCTTTGTGGCCATCAATGCCAATAACGTGGTCGACCAAACCGGTCAAAAATCAGCCTTCTCCATTGACCTTGAACAGGTTCTGGCCTGGAATCCGGAGATCATTTTCCTGAATCCGGAAAATATGGATCTGGTCAACGAACAATACACCCAGAACCCGGATTTCTTTAATTCCTTGCAGGCGGTTCAGAATAACAAGGTTTACACCCAATTGGCATATAATAATAACTACACCAATGTCGAAATTGCCCTGGCCGATGCCTATTATGCCGGTACCATTATTTATCCCGATAAATTTAAAGATGTCAATATTGAAAAGAAAGCCGATGAAATTTTTGAGTTTCTGCTGGGCGAAAAATTATGTGCTAAATATACGGCAGCGGGACAGGGCTTTGGTCCACTGACAATTGGAAAATAATGGTTAATCAAAAAAAGACAGCCTGCGGCGTCAACTATGATCAATACATCTACCGTAAGATTCTGACGATCGTGATTCTGGTGATACTGACATTTCTAACCGCACTTTTTGCGATCACCGCCGGTTCGGCCGACATTCCGGTTACCGAAGTGTTAAAGGCCTTATTCGGATTGGGTGCTGAAAAAAATGTACTGGTTACAGTCAACATCCGTCTGCCTCGAATCCTGATGGCCATTGTCGGCGGGATTGGCTTGGCGGCGGCTGGCTGTGTCATGCAGAGTATCTTAAAAAATCCGTTGGCATCAGCATCCACCCTGGGGATCTCCCAGGGTGCTTCCTTCGGGGCCGCCATTGCCATTACCTTCCTGGGTGGGGGCACCGTCATGGGGAACACTGCCGATGCGGTGACCGTCAACAACCCCTATTTAACCAGTATCTGCGCTTTTATTACCTCGATGTTTGTCACTTTTGTGATTTTGGGTTTATCGAAAGCCCGCAAGGCATCTCCTGAAACTATGATTCTAGCCGGGGTGGCCCTCAGTTCCTTGTTTGCTGGTGCTACGGCGCTACTGCAGTACTTTTCCTCAGATGTTCAGATGGCCGCCATTGTCTTTTGGACTTTTGGCGATCTGGGCCGGGCCAGTATGCAAAATATCCAGGTGGCGGCAATAGTGACGGCCGGAGCGCTGATTTATTTCATGTTTAACCGCTGGAACTACAACGCCCTGGAATGTGGCGAACATACCGCCACCGGCCTGGGGGTTAATGTCTCCCGGGTACGGCTGATTGGGATGACGGTCGCTTCGCTGACGGCGGCGACGATTGTATCTTTTGTGGGGATTATCAACTTTATTGGTCTGATTGCTCCCCATATCATGCGGCGCTTTGTTGGCAATGATTACCGTTATCTGCTGCCGGCATCAGCCCTGATGGGGGCGCTGATGCTATTGATTAGCGATACCTTTGCCCGGTTAATTATTTCACCGATCATTCTGCCCATCGGAGCCATTACCTCATTCCTGGGGGCTCCGCTATTCTTATATCTGATATTTAAAGGAGTGAGTCACAATGCTGAAAATTGATGCTTTGGAATTTGGTTATCGATCCAACCGAAAAATTCTGGATCGCATTGAATTTGATGTTGCTAATGGCGAATGCGTCGCGATTCTAGGCAATAACGGGGCGGGCAAAAGCACCATGCTAAAGTGTCTGAATAAGATTATCGCACCTCAAAAAGGCCGGGTCGTCGTCAATGAGGTCGATATTCTCAGGATGACCCGCCTGGACATTGCCAAAAATACTGCCTATGTTGCCCAGAAAAGTGAAGGGAGTCAAATAACGGCTTATGATGCTATTTTATTAGGGCGCAAACCCTATATTAAACTGGCGCCGAAAAAAGAAGATTACGAAATAGTTGAAACGATTATTGCCAGTATGGGATTGGAACAATTATCACTGCGTTATATCGATGAGTTAAGCGGCGGTGAACTGCAAAAGGTGATGATTGCCCGGGCTCTGGCCCAGGAACCGAAAGTGCTGCTGCTTGATGAGCCCACCAGCTGCCTGGATTTAAAGAACCAGCTGGAGGTACTAAAGCTGATTCAGAATATTACCAAAGAAAAAGAGATAGCGGTGGTCATTGTCATCCACGATTTAAATTTGGCGCTGCGATACTGTGACCGGTTTCTCTTCTTAAAAGACAGTGAAATTTTCTGTTACGGTGGTTTGGACATAATGACCTCCGAAAACATTGGCGCAGTCTATCAGGTGCCGGTGGTTGTGGAATCCTATCAAAATCAGAAAGTCGTGATCCCTTTAACGTAAAAAGAAAAGCTCTGGTTTGCATGTTGAATCAGAGTTTTTTTTATTGCCGTTGAGCTAAATAATACGATTGTCGCCTTTGAAGAATTCTGATAAAATGAATAAAAAACCAAAAGGAGGGCTTTTTATGTCAGCATTCAAAAACACCGCACCGGTCGTCTGGTTATTGATATCCATTGCCGTATTTATTGGCGGCATGATTATGCTTTTGGACGTGAAATTGGCCTGGGATATTATTATCACCGGCATATCGATTATGTTAGTCGTCGTTGGAGTGATGTACTTGTCAGCCATTTTTTTAAAAAAAGATGAAAGCAAGCTAAAAGAGTTGGGAATCGGGTTATTGTGCCTGTTTGGGGGCATTTTTACCTACGCCAACCCGCAATTTTTGAAAGTGCCGTTTAGTTTCGCTATTGGTATGCTGGGAATCATTATCGGTTGTTTTGTTTTAATCAGTAGTTTGAAACTTAAGAGCGATGGAGCCTCCTGGGGCTGGACCATGCTGGTGGCCCTGGTTTATATCGGGTTGGGGATTGATATGGCCTTTTTTGCCACCACCGGCCGGATTTTTGGCATCATTTTTGGAGTATATCTGATTTTCTTCGCTTTTAATATCTTCGGCGATGCACTGGTCAGTTTAATGAAACACAATAGCGGCGCTCAAAAAGCCAAGAAGCACATGCGGGTCACCCTGCCTCTGGTATTTGCGGCTTTTTTACCGATGCGGATGTTAAAAAAGGTCAATCAACTGGTTGAAGAAGAACCGGATGCGCTGTTGTTATTGGAAGACCACAGCATAGAAAGAACTACCGATATGGAAATATTTATCCACACCCGAGAAGGGTTGATTCCGGGAATGGGTCATGTGGATGCCTCAATGGGGGAGTGTGTTTACAGTTATGGCAATTATGATGATTCCACCTGGAAATTAGGAGGATTCTTAGCTGATGGTGTGTTGGTGGAGATGCCTAAAGAGGAACATGTAAAACAAGCCCTGAAAGTTGAAAAGAAAATTTTAATGGGATATGGTTTGTCGCTGACTCTGGAACAAAAAAGTGGGGTTCAGGAACAACTGGAAAAATTGCTTTCGCAAACAATGCCCTGGGAACCCAAAGCAGAACAGGCCGATAAAGGTGAAATAGCAGGCGAGCCGAGAGATTTTTCCGATGTTTCCAGTCAGCTTTATAATGATGCCAAAGCAAGTTTTTATAAATTCAAACAGGGCAATGAATTTAAAACCTATTATGCCCTGGGAACCAATTGTGTTAAACTGGTCGATACCATTGTCGGTAAAACCGGGATTGACCTGATCAAGGTCAATGGCATCATCACCCCCGGCGCCTATCTCGACTATCTGGATCGGCTTTATGACCGCGGCGATTCGATTGTGGTTTCCCGCACGCTTTATCAGGATATCGAAAATAATATGGCAAAAGATAACCGTGTCAGTTCGGTGTAAAAGTTGTGAAACCGTGCAATTAAATGTTACAGCAGTTTGAAATGGTTATTGGTGTATTCAATGATGCCTTCTTTCTGAAGCTTGGAAAGCACCCGGGATAAGGCAGAGCGATCCACACATAAAAAATCGGCCAGCTCATTGCGGCTAAAGGGAATCTCAAAAGCGAGGTTTCCTTTTTTTTCGGCCTGCAGCGACAAATAGGAGAGGACCTTGTCCTGAATGGTTCGACGGGATAGCAGCTGATTTTTATTACTCAGCAGAATGTTTTTTCGGGCCAGAATTTTTAGCAGGTTTTCGATCAGGTGATTGTGAAAAACGCAGGAGTTGGGGCAGGTATTGATAATCCGTTCGATGCCCAGAAACATAACACTGGCGTTGGTCTTGGCAAGCACAGTTACGGGGCTTTCTTTAACCCCGGCACTGGCAAAGGCTTCGCCGAAAATATGGCTGGGGCTCAGTTCGGTAAGAATCGAGCGATTGCCATAATAATCCTCTTGAATAACCTGGACTTCTCCCGATAAAATAACCCCGACTGCGGGAACTGGCTGGCCGGTCAACAGGATGATTTCACCCCGATCGTAGGTTTTTACCTCACCGCCGAGACACTGCAGCATGGCTTCGAGATTTTCATCAATGCCATCAAATAGTTTAACTTTTCTTAAGACTTCGATATTTTTATCCATATTTTCCCTTTGTGTTGCATATGCAACGGTAGTTTTGGGTAGATTATATTATGATTAGCTCAAGAAATCAATACATGATATTTCAAGGAGGAAAAAAAGATGATCCGAAAAATAATTTCGATAGATGAACAAAAATGTAATGGTTGTGGCTTATGTGCCGAAGCCTGCCACGAAGGTGCCATTGGCATGGTGGATGGGGTGGCCAAGCTATTGCGCGATGACTACTGCGATGGATTGGGGGATTGCCTGCCCAGCTGTCCCACTGGGGCGATTACCTTTGTGGAACGGGAAGCAGCTGCCTATGACGAAGCTGCCGTGCTGGAAAATATGAAAAAGAAAGAAATGGCTCAAAACAGTGGCGAGAAAAAAGCTGGTGGTTGCCCCGGAACGCATGCAAAAACGATTGTCCGGGAAAGTGCAGCAGCGGATGATGGTTTGGAACCACTGGCCTGTGGGTGTCCGGGCTCCTCGTCCAAGGCGATTGTTCGAGAGTCAGCAACAGCGCCGGAATCAACGGAATCGGCTGCTCCGGAGTCACAATTGCGACAATGGCCAGTGCAGATTAAATTAGCACCGGTTAATGCCCCCTATTTCAATGGTTCACATCTGCTGATTGCGGCAGATTGTACCGCCTATGCCTATGCGGATTTCCATAATCGCTTTATTAAAAATAAAATCACATTGATTGGATGTCCAAAACTGGATGCCGTTGACTATGCTGACAAGCTGACGGAAATAATAAAGCTTAATGACATCAAAAGTGTGACAGTGGTGCGGATGGAAGTTCCCTGTTGCGGAGGCATCACAGCAGCGGTTACTACGGCGCTCCAGAATTCAGGAAAAATGATCCCCTGGCAGGTCTTAACCGTCACCACTGATGGAAAAGTATTGGAAAATGTCTAAAAACAAAAACATCGTAAAAAATATTTAATTACAGGAAAGGGTAGAAATATCAGCCCAACTGTTTCAGTAAAAGAACTATCGGTGCTGTTCTAATTGATATTTTTCCTTTCAGAGAGGGTTTGTTTTAAAAAATGTGAATAACAATTAATTTCCATAAACAGACCTACCGATAAAAATTTGTCCTCAAATTTGTTACCTAAAAAATAGGGCCATATCCCAAATCTCCGGGGATATGGCTTTTTTAAAAAAAAAATCAAAAATAGCGGTCTTTCCGGCAATGAAAATCAAATGCGTTTTAAATACATTGGCAATGATTAATCACAAAAAAACATAGGTGTCTTCAAGGTTTCGTAAACCTTTGCAGAAAATAGAAAAAAATATTTTACAAAGGCCTTAAATTGAGCTTTAGGTGATAAAGTCCTGTTGTAAAATCAGAATGATTATGATATGATAGCCCTGTCGATACATATATATACAAGTTGACAAAATACGAATTTTTCCTGTTGAAAAATCAGTGATAATAACATACACTGTTTAAAGAAAATTGACCGGAGAAACGATAATGGAGGAAAACATTATGGCTTTTAATATTGCAGTTGCAGGTAAAGGTGGCGTTGGTAAAACAAGTCTTACCGGTATGCTTATTGAATATTTAGTTGCAGAAGGTCTGGGTCCTATTTTAGCAGTAGATGCGGACGCCAATGCAAACCTTAACGAAGTACTGGGGGAAGAAGTTGATCTTTCCATCGGTGAGATCAAAGAAGAAGTAAATCGGGCTGAAATGGAAGGTGTGCCACTGCCTCCCGGTGTAACGAAAACAGACTTTTTAAGACTTCGTTTAAATCAGGCAGTTGCTGAAGGAAATGGTTATGACCTGCTGGTTATGGGTCGCAGCCAGGGAGCCGGTTGTTACTGTTACGTTAACGGAATTCTGAAAACGCAAATTGATATGCTGGCAACAAATTATCAATATATCATCGTCGATAACGAAGCGGGGATGGAACATCTGAGCCGTGGTACTCTTGGCAAAATTGATATGCTGATTCTGGTCAGTGACTGTTCACGTCGTGGTATTCAGGCGGTTGGCCGAATTAAAGAGCTGGTTAGTGAACTGAAACTAAAAGTACCAGTGATCAAACTGATTGTCAACCGGGCACCTGACGGCGTCTTAAACGAAGGAACCGCCGAAGAAATCAAAAACCAGGGCCTCGACCTGATTGGTGTCGTGCCATTGGATCAAAATGTTTTTGAATATGACGCTTATGGTAAACCACTGGTTCAGCTGCCCGCTGATTCACCAGCCAAGGTTGCCTTAAGAGATATTGTCAATAAACTGGAAATCATCAAAAACGGCAAAAAATAGATCTGAAATAACAAACGGGGCTGGTATCCAGCCCTTTTAGAAAAAGGGGAGATTGTTATATGAAAAAGGTACGATTTAATATTAAAGGAAAAAGAACGGTTGATTTAATTGCAAGCGATGGAGAAAACTTACTGGAAGCAGCCAGAAGAGCCGGTGTCATGATTGACTCACCCTGTAGCGGGAATGCGACCTGCGGTAAGTGCAAGGTGAAGATTGTATCGGGTCAGGTTAAAACCGAAAAAACCAGACATATTTCTGAGGAAGAAATGGCCAGTGGGATCGTTCTTTCCTGTAATGCAACGATCATTGAAGATATCGAGGTGGAAGTACCTGATTTGGCGTCTTCTTTTGTAAACGAAATGCAGATTACCGATCTATCAAACAATGAAAATGAAAACATCAAGTATGTTCGAAAAAAAATGATCAAAGAAGGCATGACTAATCAGAGCCGATTGTGGTCGGAAATTATTCAGTTGCCATGCCCCACTATTGAAGACAATTGTGCCGATGAAGATCGGCTGAAGCTCTATTTCAAACAGAATCTTGGTTATCAAGATATAACCATCAGTTTGAATGTGATGAAAAAACTGCCGGATGCTTTCAGAAAAAATGATTTTTTAATCGAAGTCGTTTATTTGAAACGTCGGGAAGTAGCTGAAATTCTCGATGTCAAACCGGCCAATAGCGAAAAATCAGTGCTGTACGGGATCGCCCTGGATATTGGTACAACTTCTGTATCAGCCTGTCTGGTGGATATGAATACCAATGAGATTTTAACAAAGGCTTCGATGGGCAATGCCCAGGTTAAATACGGGGCTGATGTGATCAATCGGATTGTTTATTCAGAAAAACCCGGCGGATTGGAAAACCTTCGTCATGCCATCGTCGATGAGAGTATCAATAACCTGATCGAAAAGATGGTTAAAACCGTTGGGATTAAAAAAGAAGACATCTACGAGGTCTGTGCCGCTGGTAATACCACCATGAACCACCTGTTATTGGGATTAAATCCCGATTATTTACGGCGTGAGCCATTTATCCCAGCCATCAATGACATTCCCGAAATGAAATGTGCTGAGTTGGGTATCAATGTTAATCCGGAAGGAAAAATATATCTGGCCCCATCGGTTGCCAGCTACGTTGGTGGCGATATCACTGCCGGCGTCTTTGCCGTGCCGGTATGGATGCGGGAAGACTTTACGATGCTGGTGGATCTGGGTACTAATGGTGAAATTGTCTTTGGGAACAAAGATTTTCTGATGACCTGTGCCTGTTCGGCCGGACCGGCTTTTGAAGGCGGAGAAATCAGCTGTGGTACGCGAGCAGTACCAGGTGCCATTGAACAAGTCACGATCAATGAAGAAGATTTAAGACCTTTTTATAATACCATTGGTCATGTCAGTCCGGTGGGAATCTGCGGCTCCGGGATTATCGACTTAATTTGTGAAATGAAACGAACCGGTATTATTAATGGTAAGGGTCGAATGGAGCGGGATCTTGATCATCCCCGGATCAAATTTGATGAATACGGGATTGGCCAATACTATCTCTATTCCAAAGAATTGGATAATGGCTCCAAAGATATCTACATTACCGAAATTGATATCGATAGCTTTATCAAGGCCAAAGGAGCAGTTTTCTCGGCTATTTATATTTTAATGGAAAGCCTGGATATGCCCATTGACGTCCTCGAAAACATTTATGTTGCCGGCGGAATCGGTACTAACCTGGATATCACCAATGCCATAGCCTTGGGAATGTTGCCAGATATCCCAGTGGAAAAATATTTTTATATCGGCAACAGTTCGATGCAGGGATGTTATCTGGCTCTGACCCTCAGTGAAGGAAAAGATAAGATCCGTGAGATCTCTCAAAATATGACTTACATGGAATTGAGCGTCCACCCGACCTATATGGATGAGTTTATCTCAGCTTGCTTTATTCCGCATACCAACATGAATTTATTTCCGTCTCTGGAAAACTGAAACAGGAGATTTTAAATGGAAAATACCTTACGGGATGAAACCGCGATTGAAGAAAAAAGAAAAGATAAAATACCCTACGAACACTACAAGAGCTTGTTAAAAGACCTGGATCCCCAGACTGTTGCCAAAAACAGCACCTGTCCTTATGATGAAGAAGGGCGCTTCTTTACGGCTACGCTGATGGGAACCCCGTATAAGGTTGCCTATCCTCAGGGTGATGTGACGGATATGGACGGACAGGATTTTGATAACTATAAACTAAAAACCATGATACTGCGTTATCTGATCAATGCCAAAGGGGTCAAGGCTACCGGCGAAAACATTGCCTATCGGGATGTTTCCGGCGGAAACATTTACTATCCCTGTTTTGAGGGACGTTGTTTAAAACGGTTTGCCTTCACCTTTAATTACAATCTTGAGGGGTTAAAAAAAGCGATGGCGATTCTGGGCGCAGAACCCCAAAGTATTGGCGATCTCTCGTGGCGCTTTGAGGTTATTAACAATATGTTCATGACCGTAATTTTATGGATTGGGGATGATGAGTTCCCACCCGAAGCACAAATCTTGTTTGATGCCAATTTCCCCAGTGCCTTCAGTGCTGAAGATATGGCCGTTATGGGCGATATTTTTATTCCGGCACTTAAAGAACTCAGTAAGAAATAATGAAGCAATCAAAGCTTATGGATATTGACCCCCATTTTTCGGAGAGTAGTTATGTTATTAATCGTGATTTATTTAAAAATCACGATCCTGGCGAGATGAGTAGAAACGCCTCTTGCCCCTATGATCCGAAAAATGGACGGTTTGAAATAATGGTTCTGGGAGAAACGTATTTTGTCGAACATCCCAGTGGGGTGGTGCTAAACGCTTACGGTGAAGAATTTGACAATTATTCAATCAAAATTTTTATTCTCAGATATTTAATGAATGCCAACGGAAAAGAAGCGACCAACGAATGGATTAGTTTTAAAGAATTTCCGGATGGCCCCTTATATTATTCCAATTTTCACAAACGCTGCATTCAAGTTTTTGCACAAATAGGCAACGAAATGCCGGAGCAACTAAAAAAATACATGAATGGACTGCAAGCGCTTCCCTATAATAAAGGGGATCTTTCCTGGCAGTTCAAGGTAACTCCCGGAGTGGATATTGTCTGGATTTTGTGGTTTGGTGACGATGAGTTCGAAGCTGAAGCTCAAATTTTGTTCGACAAGAAATTAACAGACGTCTTTAACATCAAAGATCTGGCAATTTTAGGGGATGTTTTGATGATTTCGTTGAAAACCTTTACTTTCTCTTTAAACTCTAAAAAAAAATAGGATAAATTTTAGAAAAATGCCGAAAATTAATTGACAAACTTTTAACTAATATAGTACAATCTGTGTATACTTATATATACAGGTAAAAAGCTGTAGAATATGTAATGGTTTTAATTTGGTTTTAAAGTCTTGAACTTTGAAATAAATATTTTGAAAAAAGGTAACAGGTTAGGAGGAAACAAAGAATGCCATACAAAAAAGCAGAACAAAAATTTAGTGGCAAGATCAACGTATGTGAGATAGGTGTTGGAGATGCAGCTATCAGCATAGGTGGAGAAAACTCATTACCATTTTTAGGTACTGAAGGGTTTAAAACTGCGGTTGGTATCGCAATTTCAGACACAACTGACGAATGGGCAGATTGCTTCAAAGCACTTTACGGAGATGATTTGAAAAACCCTGCAGCGTTAGCAAAAGCAGCAGTAGAAAAATCAGGTGCTGATTTCCTATTAGTTAAACTTGAAAGTGCAGATCCAAACGGCGCAGATGCATCAGTTGAAAGCTGTGTTGCAACAGCCGTAGCAGTAGAAGCTGCAATCGACGTACCTTTAGTAGTAGAAGGATGTAAAAACGGCGAAAAAGATGCTAAGTTATTAGAAGAAGTAGCAAAAGCTCTTGAAGGAAAAAATGTCGTTTTATTCTCTGCAGTAGAAGACAATTACAAAACAATCGGTGCTGCTGGCGGAATGGCTTACGGACAAAAAGTATCAGCTGAATCTGCAGTAGATATCAACCTTGCAAAACAATTAAACATCTTATTAACACAACTTGGTGTTAAGAGCAAAGATATTATCATGGATGTTGGAACAGCAGCAGCCGGTTACGGTTTTGAATATGTTGCTTCAACCATGGATCGTATTCGTTTAGCCGGCTTAGGTCAAAACGATGAATCCCTGCAAATGCCAATTATGACCAATGTTTCTAATGAAGCATGGGGCGTAAAAGAAGCGGTTTCCACAATTGAAGATGCACCAGAATGGGGCGATCAGGAAGCACGTGGTATTGGTATGGAAGTAGCAACAGCTTCTGCTTGTGTTGTTGGCGGATCAAACGCTATCATCGTAAGACATCCAGAATCAGCTAAAACCGTTAAAGCTTTAGTTGCTGGAATCATAGGTTAGGAAAGGAAGGCGAATACAAATGGCAGTAAAAGGTTTAGATATCTTTAAACTCACACCAAAAACAAACTGTAAAGAATGTGGTTTCCCAACATGTATGGCTTTCTCAATGAAAGCTGCTACTGGCGGGGTACCTGTAGAAAAATGTCCATACATCTCAGAAGAATCTAAAGAATTATTATCAGAAGCTACAGCTCCTCCAATGAAAACCATCAAAGTTGGTTCTGGTGATGCTGAAAAAGCTCTTGGTGGCGAAACTGTATTATTCAGACACGAAAAAACATTGGTTAACAAAAACCTGTTTGCCGTTGAATTATCAGATGCTATGAGTGACGCTGATGTGGATGCAGCTTGTGCTACATTACAGAAAGTTAACTATGATCGTATCGGCGAAATGATGTTCGTTGAAGTAGTTGCTGTCCGTTTTGCAGCTGATGCAGCTAAATTTGCAGCACTTGTTAAAAAAGTAGCTGACTGTGGCAAAATTCCAATGATCGTGACAACTGATGCTGAAGTAGCAAAAGCAGCGGTTGCAGGTGCTGGCGCTGGCGCAATTATCATGGGTGCAACCAAAGATAATGCCGCAGCAATGGTAGACGTAGCTAAAGCTGCAGATGCTGTTCTTGGTGTTTCTGCAGACAGTATTGAAGCATTACACGATTTAGTTGAAGAAATCGAAAAAATGGGTTACAAAAACCTGGTATTAAATGTTGGCGAAGCTTCAATCAAAGAAGCTTACGCAAATGCAGTTGATATCCGTACAGCAGCAATCAAAGGCAATGACCGTACTTTCGGATATCCTTCAGTTGTATTTGCAAACAAATTGGCACCAGCTAATACTAACCTGCAAATTGCTTTAGCATCAGCTTTCGTTCTTCGTTACGGTTCAATCATCGTTATGGACGAAATGGACTTCAACGCTGCTTTACCACTGTTTGGTTTAAGACAAAACATCTTTACCGATCCTCAAAAACCAATGCGTGTTGAACCGAAGGTATATGAATTCAACAAACCAACAGGCAACGATCCAGTTCTTGTTACCGTTGACTTCGCACTCTCTTACTTCGTTGTTGCCGGTGAAATCGAACGATCTAAAGTTCCTGCTTACCTGGCAATTCCAGATGCTGGTGGATACTCAGTACTTACTGCTTGGGCTGCTGGTAAATTTGGCGCTGGCGTTATCGCTAACTTCATTAAAGAAGCAGACGTTGCCAGCATCACTACTTCTCGTAAGTTAATCTTACCTGGTAAGGTTGCTGTTCTTCAAGGCGATTTAGCGGAAGAACTGCCAGATTGGGAAGTTATCGTTGGACCAAACGAAGCAATGCAATTACCTAAGTTCTTAAGAGACATGCAAGCATAAATAATATCAATCTGTGCCCGGAATAGCTTCGGGCACACCTAAAATATTTTTTTCAATTTGAAAGGGGAACAATATGTCAAAATTCATGGTTATTGGTGAAAGAATTCACTGTATTTCTCCAGCAATTCGTCAGGCATTCGCAGATAGAAATCCAGAGCCAATTCTTTTAAGAGCAAAAGAACAATTAGATGCTGGTGCAGATTATCTTGATTTAAACATCGGACCTGCTGAAAAAGGCGGCGAAGAATTAATGCAATGGGGTGTAAAATTACTCCAGGAAAACTTTGATAATGTGCCAATCGCACTTGATACAGCTAACATGAAAGCCATTGAAGCTGGTATTCAGGTTTATAACCGATCAAAAGGTAAACCAATCGTAAACTCTGCTGATGCAGGTGATCGTATTGAATACGTTGATTTAGCAGCTGCTAATGATGCAATGGTTATCGCTCTTTGCTCTAAAGAAGGTGTACCAGGAAGCAATGACGAACGTATTGCATACTGTTCAGAATTATTAGAACGTGGTATGGAACGAGGAATGGAACCAACAGATTTACTGTTTGACCCATTATTCATTGTTATCAAAGGAATGCAAGATCAATTAGGGGATGTATTAGAAGCAATTCAAATGATCACTGACATGGGTCTGTTAACAACTGGTGGTTTAAGTAACGTATCGAATGGCGCACCAAAACACATCCGTCCATTATTAGATAGCGCTACAGTTGCTATGGCAATGCAATGTGGATTCAGTTCTGCTATCGTTAATCCTTGCGACAAACGATTAATGGAAACCATTGTTGCCTGCGATATTATCAAAAATAATATCCTTTATGCAGATTCAGTACTTGAGTTCTAGAAATACCTTTATAAATTAATAACAGGTATTTGAAAATACTCATAAAAAAAAGCCCCCGACCATAATTCATCACTTGCCGCACAAGTTACGATGAAAGTCAGGAGCAAACAACTATGTATAATGTATCACTCACCTACATTGTATAACATTTAACAATGTTTGTAAAGGGTAATTTGATTATTTTTTTCGATATGATAAAACTTTTTGCAAATCCGTAAAAATTATCTATTATACGAAACAGGTGCTTTGATATAAATTATAAAATTTAGAGAGGTAGAAAAAATATGAGCAATGAAATTTTAAACTACGATAAGGTCGCTGAAGCTTCCCTTGCGAAAGCTCAGAGAGATGGCGCAGAAACAATGTGGGATCGCCGTGCTGCACAAAAAACCCAATGTGGTTTTGGGGAAGCAGGGGTATGTTGCCGAATTTGTGCAATGGGTCCATGTCGAGTCAGTCCAGTTCCTGGAAAAGGTGCTGAAAGAGGTATTTGTGGAGCAAACGCTGACACAATTGTAGCCAGAAACTTTGCCAGAATGGTTGCTGCAGGTACATCTGCTCACTCGGATCATGCCCGTGATATCGTTCATGCTATGCATCATGCAAAAGCTGAAGGTCCTTTTAAAGTACGTGATGAAGCTAAATTACGACGAATTGCCAAAGAATGGGAAATTGCAGATGCTGAAACTAAAGAAACATACGCATTAGCCCATGAAATGGCTGAAATCGCTCTGGAAGAATTTGGTAAACCTTTTGGAACTCAACGTTTCTTAAAAAGAGCACCAAAAGCTCGTCAGGAAATCTGGGCACGTGAAGATATTGCACCACGAGCAATCGATCAGGAAGTTGTAACCCTGCTTCATACAACACACATGGGTTGTGCTGCTGACTACGAAAGCATCTTCCGACGTGGGATGAGAACTGGTATGGCCGATGGTTGGGGCGGATCTATGATCGGTACCGAATTCTCTGACATTCTTTACGGAACACCAACCGCTCGTGCATCTTCTTCTAACTTAGGTGTTATTGATGCTGAACAGGTAAATATCATGATCCATGGTCATGATCCTAACCTTTCAGAAATGATTGTATTAGCTGCTCAAGATCCAGCAATGATCGATATGGCTAAATCTGTTGGTGCTAAAGGCATTAACATCGTCGGGATGTGCTGTACTGGTAATGAAATGACCATGCGTCATGGTATCAAAATTGCTGGTAACTTCTACCAACAAGAAATGTGTGTTATTACTGGTGCAATGGAGGCTGTTGTTGTTGACGTTCAATGTATCTTCCCAGCTCTTCCAGAACTGGCTAAAACTTACCATACCCGATTCATCAGTACATCACAAAAAGCAAAAATCGCTGGTGACATGTACATCGAATTCTCTGAAGCTACTGGTTTAGAAAATGCTGCTGAAATCGTAAAAATTGCGATCAACAACTTCCCAAATCGAGATGCTTCCAAAGTAGAAATTCCAGACATTAAACAAGATACAATGGTTGGTTACTCTGTAGAAACCATCATTGATCATCTGGACAAAGTTGTTAACTCTCAGTTAGAAGATGGTCTGGGAACAGTTAAACCATTAACCGACGTTATCTATGCCGGTGTTATCCGTGGAGCTGCTGGTGTTGTTGGTTGTAACAATCCTAAACAAACACATGACTATGCACATATCACAGTTATGGAAGAACTGATCAAACGTGACGTCATCTGTGTTGTTACTGGTTGTGCTGCTCAAGCTGCTGCAAAAGCTGGTTTATTAACATTAGAAGCAAAAGAAAAATGTGGTCGTGGACTGTTAGAAGTTTGTGAACGTGTAAACATTCCACCAGTTCTTCATATGGGTTCTTGTGTAGATATCAGCCGTATCCTTCACTTAGTAAACTTGTGTGCAGATTTAAAAGGAATCGATCCAGCTTTATTACCAGTTGTTGGTATCGCTCCAGAATGGATGTCAGAAAAAGCCGTTGCGATCGCTAACTACGTAGTTGGTTCTGGTATCAATACTTATCTGGGTGTTATTCCACAAGTATTGGGTTCACCAAACTTCACAAAACTGATGACTGAAGATGTTCAGGAATTCATCGGTGCCCACTTCGTATTCGAAAAAGATCCAATTGTCATGGTTGATAAAATCATGGAAGATATTGAAGCAAAACGAGTTGCATTAGGTATCTAATTATATAAAGATAGACAGGTGATAAAATGAAAATAGCATTAACAGGAAAAGGCGGGGTTGGAAAAACAACCATCTCAGCAAGTTTGAGCCGATATTTTGCCGACCAGGGATATAATGTGTTAACAGTTGATGCTGACCCCGACGCCAATCTTGGCCTTGCCCTGGGCATGAGCGAAGAAATGATTGCCAGTATTGTTCCCATTTCTGAAATGAAAGACATGATTGAAGAACGTACTGCTGCCGATACCGGTTCTTTTGGATCAATGTTTAAAATGAATCCGGAGGTTGCTGATATCCCTGACCGTTATGCCAAGGAATTTAATGGTGTCAAATTACTGACGATGGGGACGGTCGATACGGGTGGATCCGGCTGTGTCTGTCCGGAGCATGTGCTTTTAAAAATGCTGATGAGCCATCTGGTTTTATACCAGAAAGATGTGGTCATCATGGATATGGAAGCCGGCATTGAACATTTGGGACGTGGAACCGCTGGTGCCGTCGATGCCTTTATCGTCGTCGTTGAACCGGGCGTTCGCAGTATTCAAACTTATCATAAAGTTAAATCCATGGCTACGGATATTGGTGTTAAACAGGTTTATGTTATTGGAAATAAAATCCGCAATGATGGAGATATCGCCTTTCTTACCGAAAAAATCGGAGCTGAAAACATTATTGGTTTCTTAAACTACCGTGATGCGATTTCAGAATCTGACCGAAACAACAAATCACCCTATGACGATCCTGTCATGAAAGAAGACATTGCCAATTTAGGTAAGCGGATTCTGGAAATTGTACAGGAAAAAAAGAAATAACGAGTTTTAAATAAAGCAACAAAAATCTAATGTTAATTGAACGAATCTAAGGAGGAAAAAGTCCATATGAATATGAATCTTTTTGATATTGTTTACGACGGTCAAGCCCAGTATCAGCAACGTGCTGAAGAAATGGTTGCCAAAGTCGTTGCTGAAAAGGGAAAAGAAACACCAGTAAAATTCCCCGGTACTGCTTACGCACTGCCTTGTATCTATGCCATCACCGGTAAAAAAGTTACCAACGTAGGTGAATTAGAAGAAGCCTTAGAACTTGCAAAAGCTAAGATCAACCGTACAAATTACCTGCAACAAGGCTTAGATGCCGGAACTTCTGCTGCAATGTGTGCGGAAATCATTGAAGCAGTTAAATATGTTTATGAAGATCTTCCATACGCAGGTCGTGCAGTTGAAGATTTAAATACAACTGATGTTCGTTACTTAGGACATATCACTGATGCTGAAGTTCGTAACTTCGGTGTGCCACTGGTTACCGACGACATCCCAGGTGTTGCTGTTATTATCGGTGAATGCAAAGATGCTGAAATGCTGGCTACCATCGTTAAAGATTACCAGGGCAAAGGTTTATTAACCTTCATGGTTGGTAAAGTAATCGACCAGGCTATCGAACAAAAAATCAAAATGGGTATCGACCTTCGCGTTATTCCTTTGGGATACGAAATTGAATCTGTTATCCACGTTGTATCAGTAGCGCTTCGTGCCAGCTTAATCTTTGGTGCGACACCTCCTGGCGACTTCCTGGCTCACCGTACCTATACCAAAAACCGTGTTAAAGCGTTTGTTAACGTATTTGGACCATGGGATAACAAAATTATTGCTGCCGGAGCTGCTGCTATCGAGTTAGGCTTCCCAGCTGTAACTGAAACATACATCAACGAAGTACCAACCTTATTATTAAACCAACCAGACAACAGCAAAGTTGTTGCTACTTCTTTAGAAGCCCGTAACATCAAAATCAAAGTTACTGAAATCGACTGTCCAGTTGCTGTTTCTTCAGCCTTCGAAGGTGAACGTGTTCGTAAAGATACCATGTTTGCTGAATTCGGTGGAAACAAAACGGAATGTTGGGAACTTGTAACAACTGGTGATGTTGCTGAAATGGAAGACCACAAAATTACTGTGGTAGGACCTGACATTGATGACGCTATGTTCGAAGGTAAAGACGTTGTTCGTCTGCCAATGGGTGTTGTTGTTAAAGTTGGTGGCAAAGCAATGCAAAAAGACTTTGAAACCGTACTGGAAAGACGTATCCATTACTTCACAAACTATATTGAAGGCGCAATGCATGTTGGTCAAAGAAATATTGCATGGATCCGTTTAACAAAAGAAGCATTTGAAAAAGGCTTCCGTTTAAGACACATCGGTGAAGTTTTATATGCAAAAATGCGTTCTGACTTTGATAAAGTTGTTGACAAATGTGAAGTTACCATTTACACCAATGCAGAAGATGTAAAACGTCTTGGCGAAGAACTGGTTAAACCGATCTATGCTGAACGTGACGAACGAATGGGCGCTCTGACAGATGAAAGTGTTGATGAATTCTATACCTGTCTGTTATGTCAATCATTTGCTCCAAGCCACGTTTGTGTTGTAACACCAGAACGTTTAGGTCTTTGTGGTGCTGTTTCCTGGTTAGATGCTAAAGCAACTAAAGAATTGGATCCAACCGGACCTAACCAACCAATCGTTAAAGGCGAAGCTACTGACGAACGTTTAGGACGTTGGGATTCTGTAAATGAAGTAGTAGCCAGAGATTCTCAAGGCGCTGTTGAAGCAGTTACACTGTACTCAATCCTTGAAGATCCAATGACATCATGTGGTTGTTTCGAATGTATCTGTGGTATCATGCCAGAAGCAAACGGTGTTATCATTGTAAACCGTGAGTTCGGTGATACTTCACCAGTTGGTATGACTTTCGGTGAATTGGCTTCAATGACCGGTGGTGGGGTTCAAACTCCAGGCTTCATGGGTCATGGTCGATTCCTGATCGGTTCTAAAAAATTCATGTCAGCTGAAGGCGGTTTACAACGAATCGTTTGGATGCCAAAAGAATTAAAAGATGATGTAGCAGAACGTTTAAATAAAGCAGTTAAAGAAATGACCGGCATTGAAAACTTTGCAGACATGGTTTGTGACGAAACAATTGCCAGCGATTCTGAAGCAGTTTTAGAATTCCTAGAATCAAAAGGACATCCAGCACTTGCAATGGATCCAATTATGTAATACATTTTGACCCCGTCAAAATAAAGACATGCCTGAAGGCAGAACACAGACGTGTTCTGCCTTTTTTTAACCCAAAACATAAATTTATGCAGTTTAGAATAATTCAAAATAGCTATCGATTTATTAAGAAAAGGATGCTATAATTATAAAAAAATCAGATCAACAGGAGGAAACAATATGTGTAGCAATAAAGAACAACACAGCCATGGCGAACATCATGACCACGAAGAAGGCCATCCGCATTTAGGCGGAGCCCAACATGAACATCAACATTCGCATCCGCATACCGGGGATGAAGGTCATGAACACATTCATGAACATAATCACGAACATGGTCACACTCATAGTCATCCTCATAGCGATGACCACGACCACGGGAGCGAACATGCCCATACAGCTGAGCACGAGCATGAACATACCCATAAGCATGCCCATCCTCACCCTCATAAACATGAGCATCCCCATGGTCATGAAAGTCAAGCCCATGCCCATGGCCATGATCATTCGCATGGACACGATCACACACACGGCCATGATCATCCCCACCCCCATGTTCACGGTGATGGCCATTGTGGACACCACAATAAAAACGGCGCCGGTTGTTGCCATGGTGGTGATGTCGAAAATAAGGATGTTGAAATCCTGGGATTGCTACTCGATCACTGGGTGGCGCACAATCAGGATCATGCCATGGAATACAACACCTGGGTTGAAAAAATGAATCGTTTGGGTAAAAATGATGTTGCCGAGTCCTTAATCGAAGCAATTGCACTGATGAGCGAAGCCGATAAGCATTTGGTGGCAGCAAAAAAAGAGTTAGGTTAAGCAATTCTAAAATTTGCACATTACTCGACCAGTGCGGATGATACGAATAGCGATGAAAGTCGTCTAAAAACTTATAATAAACCAGTTGCCCCCTGACTTGTGTTAGGGGGCAGACTATGTTAAAATAACCTCAATTAGAAGAAAGGAGACTGAGAACATGTGTGAATCTTCAGCTTATATGATCACTCCTGAAGGAGAAACTAAAATTATGGACTACGTTGTTGATATCGTTCCAAATGAAGATGGCAGTTTAACCCTGTCGGATTTATTGGGCGGTACAAAAATTGTTCAAGGCAAATTAAAAGAAGTCAAGCTTCTTAACCACAAAATTATTATTGAAGGAACAACGGTCTAGACGATGAACATAGTAGTGCTAGACGGCATGGGAGGAGGCATTGGCTCTCGAATTGTCGGTATTTTAAAAGATGAAATACCACCATATATTGAAATATATGGTTTGGGAACCAATGCGCTGGCCACTGCGGCGATGTTAAAAAAAGGCGCCAATAAAGGTGCTACTGGCGAAAATGCCATTGCTGTTACCGTGAAAAAAGCTGATTTTATCATCAGTTCAATTGCGATGACCATTCCAAACTCGATGATGGGAGAAGTCACTCCGAAAATGGTTGAAGCCATTGGAAATAGTGATGGATTTAAAATCTATATTCCGATTCTACCGGAAAATCACCATATTGTTTCACTGGAGGAAAAACCATTACTACTTCAAATTCGTGAAGCAGTATCCTTGATTAAAAAAGAACTCAATTTGGGAGACGTATAGATGGATGAAAAATTAAATATGGATAAAGAAGCCGATATTTTCAAGGTGTTTCTTGCTCATTGGATTAATCACACCGGAGACCATATTGCAGGCTATCAGGAATGGGCCGATAAATTGCAGGGAACATCAAAGGACAATGTGTCCCAGGAGATTTTAATAGCGATCGCTAAAATGCGAGAAGCTCAAAAGAAGATTATGGAAGCGAAAATGCGCTTTTAATAACAGAATAATAAATCGCATCATAATGATTATTGCCATGCTTGAAAGCAGGACTTTTTGTTCTGTTTTTTTTATTGTAGCATCGAATTAAACCTGTTAATGTGACAAATCCCCGGAAGCATATAATGTTCGACCGGGGATTTTTTCATAAAAAATTATGCGAACTTTTAAAAGTTGGTGTATAATGAAATTATCAAAAAAGAAGAAGGTTTAAAAATGCGAATCAAAGATAAAAAACGTTTTATCGTTGCATGTGGTGGTCTGGCGGCTATTTTGATTCTGGCTATTGCAGTTTTAACGCTCGGTTTTTGGCATCGGAACGAAACCCAGTCAGAAACCACCAACCAGAAAAATTCACAGGCATCAACGGCGCAAACAACGAATGCAAAAACAGAGTCTGATCCGGTGACAACAAATCAGGCGGCTGTAACCGAACAACCGGCACAGAGCGAAACAAAAGAAGAAGAAAAAAACAACGCCGCAGAAAGTGGAACCGGCACAGATAGTATCACGACACTGGTTAATAAAAACCATAGTATTTCAGCCAGCTATATCCCCAGCGATCTGGTCACTGTTGACTTACCATCAACCCGGGATACCCAGCTGAGAAGTGTCGCTGCTGACGGGTTGACAAAACTGTTTAAAGCGGCAGAGAGCGCTGGTTTAGAATTATACTGCTGCTCGGGTTATCGTTCATATGAAACCCAGTCCGAGCTGTATGCCTGGAATGTGGACACGTATGGGGTTGACGGGGCCGAACTGGTCAGCGCCCGACCGGGAATGAGTGAGCATCAATTGGGCTTAGCCATGGATGTTACCAGTGCGACTGTTGGTTTTGATCTGTTAGAGAGCTTTGGTGCAACACCTGAAGGACAATTCATTAAGGATAACGCCCATAAGTACGGGTTTATTGTCCGTTATCCTCAGGGTAAAACCGATATTACCGGTTACGCCTACGAGCCCTGGCATTTGCGCTATTTGGGTGTGGATGTGGCGACGGCGATTTACAATAGCGGAAAAACCATGGAAGAATACTATGGCACTAATTAGGGTCTGGTTAAAAAATATAAATGCACAAAAGGATATCCTAGGGTATCCTTTTGTGAAATTTCAGTGTGTTTCCTGAGACAGAATGGATAAAAAAACTATTTTCAAAGAATTAATTGTCTGATATAATAAGCAAGTATTTTGTGCGCCCGTAGCTCAGGTGGATAGAGCAGTAGTTTCCTAAACTGCGTGCCGGAGGTTCGAATCCTCTCGGGTGCACCATTTGAATGTGGCGGCGATGGCCGTTTTTTTATTGGCGGAATTAACTATCGGTGTTTAAAATACAGATGGATGTAAATAATTAATTAAATAAGTAAGAAACGGTTGCAAAGTGTGACAACAAGGCTTATACTTCTTAGAGTTATTAAGCGGTAGCAATGCCACAAAGCGGGGGAATGCTGATGGAAAATTATAAAAAGTATTTAATTGTCTGTGGACTGCTTCTATTGTTTGCGCTCATTTCTCCGATCATTATTGCCTGGATCAGTGTGATCCTCTCTCCGCTGATTACAACGGTAGGGGTCGTTGCCATTATTTTTATCGCAACGGTGATAATTGCCTGGTTTGGGAAAATTGGTCGCAAATAAACGGTTGATAACGAGTTTTAAAAAATCATCCGAACACAAAAAAACAATCTGAATGATACAGGAGATAATTGACACATTGGAAATACGATTAGTAGAAGAAAGAGATTACCTCAGAGTGCTGGAAATTCTGAACGAATCCATTGCGGCCCGAAAATTTACGGCCCAGCTTTCGCCGGCAACCATGGAGATGCGCAAAGACTGGTTCATTCATCATTCGGCGCCACGACATCCGATGTATGTGGCCGAAGTCGATGGCAAGGTGGTTGGTTGGGTGACGCTCACTGAATTTCGCGCTGGCAGAGAGGGGTTTCGCTTTACTTCAGAAATAAGTTATTACCTGGACAGCCATTTTCACCGCCAGGGCATTGGTTCAATGTTAATGCAGCGAGCGATAGAAGCGGCCCGGGAAATCGGATTCAAAAACCTGGTGGCAGTCGTATTTGACACCAATATCAGCAGCCGCAAGCTTGTCAAAAAACATGGGTTCAGGTTATGGGGGCATATGCCGGAGGCGGTTGATATCGACGGAAACTTAATCGGCTGTGATTATTGGGGATTAAAAATAGAAAAATAGTAAATGCTGCTTGATTATTTTCGGCGTTGCTGATATAATTTTAATGTTGTTCAAAAGGCTATATGCCTTTTTTTATTTGAACCGCAATAGTAATTAATCAGGCAGTCACCGATAAAGAAAATCATGGATGATTATCAATGTTTTCATTGACAAAAATCGGGGTCTTATGGTATTCTATGTTAGTGACTATGAAAATAGGGAACGTGTGCCTGCATGTTCCTGCGGGTGTTGATATAAGGATGTAGGAGGTGCTGGAATGAGAGTAAAAGTTACTTTAGCATGTACAGAATGCAAGCAAAGAAATTACGATACCATGAAAAACAAGAAGAATAACCCTGATCGTTTAGAAGTGGATAAATATTGCAAGTTTTGCAAGAAGCATACACCACATAAAGAAACGAAATAATGGATAAAGAGGAATATCATGGCAACTAACAAAAAAAGTAAAAATGCCAGTAGTAAACAAGGAAAAGATAACACCCCACAACAGGCACAAAAAACCGATGATAAGGCTGCAAACCTTGTAAAAGAGGAAAAGAAAGCGCCTCAGTCAACGGCAAAAAATGAGAAAAAAACAGCAAAGAAGTCAAGCGATAAAAGCAAGGAACCGAATATTTTTCAGAAGATGGTCGGCTTTTTAAAAGGCGTTCATCATGAACTGCGAAAAGTTACTTGGTTAACTAAAGATGAATTGATAAAGAAATCTGGCGTTGTTGCCGGAATTGTTGGGATATTCACTTTTCTCGTTTGGGTTGTTGATTCAGGATTAGGTGCACTTGCCGCGTTATTTATGAACATTTAGGTAAGGGAGAACCATGGATACTAATCAACAGGAACAGGCCCAATGGTTTGTTGCGCATACCTATTCCGGTTATGAGAATAAGGTGAAGGCAAGCATTGAAGCCACCGTCGAAAACAGAAATATGGAGGACGTGATCCTTGAGGTTCAGGTTCCCGTACAAGAAATAGTGGAAAGTAAAAACGGCAAAAAAGTCGTTAAGGAAAAAAAACTATTTCCAGGTTATGTCATGATTAAAATGTTCATGACAGATGATTCATGGTATGTTGTCCGAAATACCCGTGGTGTAACCGGGTTTGTTGGTCCTGCCTCAAAACCTGTTCCGCTCTCAAAGTCAGAACTTAAGAGTATGGGCATTCGTCAGCAGCGTGTGGAAATCAGTATGCACGTTGGTGAAGAAGTGAAGGTCATTGAAGGACCACTAGAAGGGTTCACCGGTGTTATTGAAGAAGTGCATGCCGAGAAATCAAAGGTCAAGGTCAATGTTTCCATGTTTGGTCGAGATACCCTCGCTGAACTGGGATTTGAACAAATAGAAAAAATAAACACTTAAGGAAAAAACTATTCTTCATGCTACTCCATTAGGAGAAAAAAAACTATAATAAAATGAAGGAGGTGTTATCATGGCAAAAAAAGTAATTGGTATGATTAAATTACAAATTCCTGCCGGTAAAGCAACACCAGCACCACCAGTTGGTCCTGCATTAGGTCAACATGGGGTTAATATTATGGGATTCTGTAAAGAATTCAACGCAAAAACTGCAAATGAAGCAGGGATGATTATTCCTGTTGTAATCACTGTTTATCAGGATCGATCTTACTCATTTATTACAAAAACACCGCCAGCTGCGGTTCTATTAAAGAAAGTTGCTGGTATTGAGTCTGGATCTGGGGTACCTAACAAAACCAAGGTAGCTAAGGTTACAACTGAACAATTAAGAGAAATTGCAACATTAAAGATGCCTGACTTAAACGCAGCATCTGTTGAAGCAGCGATGAGAATGATCGCTGGAACTGCCCGTAGCATGGGTATCACAATCGAAGAATAATTTTAGAAGGTAGAAACACCTTAAGTGGGAGGGAAACCGCTATTACCACAAGGAGGCAAAGATGAAAAAAGGAAAAAAATATCAGGATTTGGTAAAAAGCTTTGACAAGCAAGAGCTTTTTGAAATTGATGCAGCAATTGCACAAGTCAAAAAACTGGCGACCGCAAAGTTTGATGAAACCATTGAATTGCATGTTAAATTGGGTGTTGACTCACGTCATGCAGATCAACAGGTTCGTGGAGCAATCGTTCTGCCACATGGTACTGGTAAATCAGTTAAAGTTCTGGTTATCGCCAAAGGCGATAAACTGAAAGAAGCTGAAGAAGCTGGCGCTGATTTCTTTGGTGAAGACGATATGATCGATAAAATTCAAAAAGAAAACTGGTTTGATTTTGATGTAATGATTGCTACTCCAGACATGATGGGTAAGGTTGGTCGTTTAGGTCGGGTATTGGGACCTAAAGGGTTAATGCCAAATCCTAAATCAGGAACGGTAACCATGGATATTGCCAAAGCTGTAGCCGATACCAAAGCCGGTAAGGTTGAGTATCGTTTGGATAAGACCAATATCATCCACGTGATCATCGGAAAAGCATCGTTTACCGAAGAAGCTTTAAAAGAAAACATGATGGTATTATTGGAAACTGTTAAAAAAGCAAAACCAGCTGCTGCCAAAGGTCAATACTTCCGCAGTGTAACCCTGGCAAGCACCATGAGTCCTGGAGTTAAAGTCAATACAGGAAAAATCTAGAAGTTTATTACTTTATAAATAATAAACTTTGAAACGACTTGACATAGAAAATGACAAATGATACAATAACGTCGTTGTAAAAGACGCATTCATCCATAGACAGTAGGTTTGTAAATCCTACCGAGGTTGAAGAGATAAACGCTTATGAATAATAAAGCTCTCTTCACGCTGTGGAGTGAGCTTTTTTGATACGATTTTATAAAGGAGGTGCAGATAATACATGCCAAAAATTGAAGAAAAACAAGTGATTGTCCAGGAAATTGCTCAAAAACTTCGTAACGCCCAAACAGCGGTTCTCGTTGATTATCGTGGTTTGAATGTTGAAGAAGTAACTGAGTTACGTTCCCTGGCGAGAGCAGCAGGTATCGACTACAAGGTATATAAAAATTCAATGATGCGGTTCGCTGCAAAAGAAACCGGTTTTGAAGGTTTACTTGATGTTTTGGTTGGACCTACTGCAATTGCTTTCTGTGATACAGATCCAGTTGCACCAGCAAAACTAATCAGCGAGTTTGCAAAAAAACATAAGGCTTTAGAAATTAAAGCAGGTATGGTAGATGGTAAGGTTTTAGATGTCAAAGGTGTCTCAGAGCTAGCCGAATTACCACCACGAGAAGTACTGGTTGCCCAGGTTCTGGGTGGCTTAAACGCACCAATTTCAGGTTTTGTTAACGTACTTAACGGAAACATGCGTGGATTGGTTGTCGCATTAAATGCGATCGCAGAACAAAAACAAGCATAATTCGAAAAAAACTAAATTAAAGAAAGAATATTTGGAGGATTTATAAAATGGCAAGTGAAAAAGTAACACAATTAATTGAAGACGTAAAAGGTTTAACAGTATTAGAATTATCTGAACTGGTTAAAGCATTAGAAGAAGAATTCGGCGTTAGCGCTGCTGCTCCAATGGCTATGATGGCTGCTCCAGCTGCTGGTGGTGCTGCTGAAGAAGTAGAAGAAAAAACTGATTTTGATGTAATCCTGGCTTCTGCTGGCGATCAAAAAATCAAAGTTATCAAAGTTGTTCGTGAATTAACAGGCTTAGGCTTAAAAGAAGCAAAAGCATTAGTTGACGAAGCTCCAAAACCATTAAAAGAAGGCGCTACAAAAGAAGAAGCTGATGATATTAAAGCTAAAATTGAAGAAGTTGGCGGAAGCGTCGAAGTAAAATAATTACTCGATAACCACTAAAAATCACTTGCTTGCGCAGGTGATTTTTTTGTTTAACAGACGAAGTCTGAGAAAGAAGAACAATGGGAAAAAAACAGACAAATCAAGTGAAAGAAATCACCCCCATGGCGGTAGACTTCCCCCAATGGTATACCGATGTTATCTCTAAAACTGAATTGGTGGACTATTCTCCGGTAAAAGGATTTATGGTGATTCGACCCTATGGTTATGCGATTTGGGAGCTGATCCAGGGTGCTTACGATAAACGCTTTAAAGAAACCGGTCATGAGAACATGTATTTTCCGCTTTTGATTCCAGAAAGCCTGCTAACAAAAGAAGCGGAGCATGTCGAAGGATTTGCGCCGGAGGTTGCCTGGGTTACCCATGGTGGTGGTAAAGAACTGGCAGAAAAACTGGCAGTGCGCCCCACATCAGAAACGATTATCTGCAGTATGTACTCCAAGTGGCTTAATTCTTATCGCCAGCTGCCTTATTTATATAATCAATGGTGTTCAGTCGTGCGGTGGGAAAAAACCACCCGACCGTTCCTTAGAACCTCTGAGTTTTTATGGCAGGAGGGCCATACCCTCCATGAAACTCCGGAAGAAGCTCAGGAAGAAACCATGCAAATGCTGGGGATCTACCGGGAAATCGCCGAAAGCCACCTGGCCATGCCGATGGTCGTTGGTCGAAAAAGTGATAAAGAAAAATTTGCCGGTGCCGATGCCACCTATACCATGGAAGCATTGATGCACGATGGTCAGGCCCTGCAATCAGGGACTTCTCATAATCTTGGCCAGCATTTTACCAAGGCCTTTGAAATTACCTACCTGGATCGCAATAATGAGCAGTCCTTTCCTTTCCATACTTCCTGGGGGGTATCGACACGCTTAATCGGTGGGATTATCATGGTTCATGGTGATGATAATGGTCTGGTTCTGCCTCCGAAAATTGCCCCGATTCAGGTGGTGGTCATTCCGGTGGCTCAACATAAAGAAGGGGTGTTGGATAAAGCCTGGGAAATCAGCAAAGCCCTTGGGAAAGATTTCAGAGTTAAGGTTGATGATCTTGATGGCTATTCCCCTGGCTGGAAGTTTAACCAGTGGGAAATGAAGGGTGTGCCAATCCGTCTGGAAATTGGTCCTCGGGACATTGAAAATGGTCAATGTGTACTGGCCCGACGGGATACGGGTGAAAAAATTCAGGTCAGTTTGGATAATGTCAGCCAGGCTGTGGCGGACTTGTTGGTCGAAATTCAGGCTAACCTGTTTAATAAAGCGCTGAAAATGCGGGAAGAAAAAACCTCCACAGCGGAAAACATTGATGAGTTCAAAAAGAATTTATCAGAAAATCCGGGGTTTGTAAAAGCGATGTGGTGTGGTGAGCGGAGCTGTGAAGATCAGATAAAAGAAGAAACTGGCGCATCGATCCGTTGTATCCCATTTGAAGATGAACAGGAAGTGTTGTACGCAGGCAAATGTGTCTGTTGTGGTAAGCCGGCACAAAAAATGGCCTACTTCGCCCGAGCTTATTAGGAAGCATGAGTGTGTGAAAATGAGCAGCATTGCAATGACCAACCTGGGATTTTTCTTGAATGAAGGCGAATTTTATGAACATATCCGGATGAAAAAAGGATCAAGACGGGCCCTGCCCATTGAGCGAATTCTTGAGTCAGCAAGAAATATTCCGAAGCCAAAGGTGCTCTATCGGGTATCCGAAGCGAAAATCATTGATGCTACGCACTTCACCCTGGATGGCGTTGAATTTGTCAGTGAAGCTGGAGTGGAAAAAATTGCCAAGTCTACCTATGTTTTTCCGAATATTGTCACGGCTGGTCGGGAAATTGAGAATTATTGTCTTTCCCGGGAGAACGTTCTGGATCAGTACATTATCATGGAGCTCTGCAATTTCGCCTGCGAATTTGCCAGAGAAGCGCTGATACGTGATGTTAGGAATCGCTATGGTGTGTCGATAACGGATTGTATCTATCCGGGTGAAGATGGATTTCGTCTGGAATCAGGTAAAAAAATATTTGATTTATTTGAAAATGTCGAAGACCAAATTGGTGTTACAGTCACTGAGATGGGGCTGACCACCCCGAGTCGAACAGCCTACGCAATTTATTTTGGCTAATCAATTAAATCGATAAAACGTATAAAGAGGCCCTAAGTTATCCTTAGATGGCCTCTTTTTTTATGCATTTTTTAAATTGTTAAACAATTCGATCATTCGTATATTGAGCAAGGGATGGACGAAGTACGGCGCAATTTCAGCCATTGATTCCATTACAAAAGTCCGTTCCTGAATCCGGGGATGGGGGAGAATCACATGGGGATCATCACTGATCAGATTATCGTAAAATAAAATATCCAGATCAATAGTCCGGGGGCCCCAGTGGATCGTACGTTCCCGTTTAAGTTCCAGCTCGATCTCAAGCAGCCGGTTCATCAGGACAGGAGGCGGCAGGGTGGTTCTAATTTTCAACACACAGTTGAGAAAAGCATCCTGGTCGGTGAAGCCCCAGGGCTCGGTTTCGATAATTGTGGATTGGATCAGTCCTTCAATGCCAGGGGTACTTTTTATGGCAGTAATGGCTTCGGTTAGATTTAGATTGCGGTCGCCCATATTGGTGCCCAGTCCGATAAAGGCCTGGTGCCAACCGCGGTTTATTTCAATGGCGACGGTATCCATCGATTTAAGGATCGGGGCCCAAGGCTTTTTAATGGTAAGGCTGACATGTTTAACCATCGGGTAGTGTTTTAAAACATAGGTCGCCAGCATTTCGCCAGCGGTTTCAATCAGGTCGTAGCTTTCTTTTTTAAATTCGATCTCCAGGGCATGACAGAGTTCGCCATAATGAACGGATTTTGTCAAATCGCCGGTAAGGGCTGCTTCCTGCATATCCAGAGATAGAGTCACAGAAATCAGAAATTTCTGGCCCAGGGTTTTTTCTTCGGGGAAAACCCCGTGATAGGCAAAGACCTCAAAGTCTTTTATATAGAGTTTGTCCATGGTGCTCCTTTCAGAATACTGGCGGTCATTTGTGCCGCCCGTTTATTTTCCAGGACATCATGAACCCGAATAATCGAGGCGCCTTTCATAATCCCGATAACCGTGGTGGCCACAGTGCCCTCCACCCGTTCGGTTACCGGCAGATCCAGGGTCAGGCCGATAAAGCCTTTTCGGGAGGTACCCAAAAGAACCGGGTAGCCGAGAGTTTGCAGGTCTTCCAGATGGTGCATTGTTTCCATATTCTGGGCGTAATCCTTGGCAAAGCCAATGCCGGGGTCAAGGATGATGGCATCCCTGGAAATACCGGCGCTTAAGGCGATATTAATGGATTCCTGAAGATCGCTATTAATATCGGTCATCAGGTTGTGATAATTCTGATTAGTGCGGTTATGCATCAGGACGCAGGGAACCTGGTATTGGGCGGTAATGTCGGCCAGGGTCGGATCATATTTAAAGCCCCAGATATCATTGACCATGTCGGCACCAGCCGCTAAGGCCGCTGCCCCAACAGGCCCCTTGTAGGTATCAATGGAAATGGGAATGTCAAAGCGCTGGTTGATTGCTTCGATCATTGGAACGACGCGCTCGATTTCTTCGGCATCACTGATTTTAGTATGACCGGGACGGGTCGATTCGCCGCCAAGATCAATAATATCAGCACCATCGAGGATCATTTTTTCTACCTGCCTCAGGCTGGCATCCAGGTTATTGAATTTGCCGCCGTCAGAAAATGAATCGGGGGTAACGTTTAAGATCCCCATAATGAGGACCTGATTGCTTAAGTCAAAATTTTTATTGCCAATTCGCATGAATACTCCTTTAATAAACAATGGTCAGGTTTTTCTTTTCACGTGACCAATCACATTCGGTTTCAACCGGGCAGCAAAAACAGGCCCGGGATAATTTGTCGCTTTGATAAACTAGTTTACTGAATCCCTGGGCTTTTGGATTACGATGATTAAGGATTGCCTCGAGGATTAGATTATTCTGATCGTCAGTATAATCAAGGGTTTTCAGCAGGGGAATTGCCAACTGGTGAGAGGCGATTTCATGGGGTGTTTTGTCCTGATATTGAACAAAACGACCAATGTCGTGGAGCAATGCGGTGGTATAAATCAGATCCCGGGAGAAGTTTAGTCCGGCTTCCATGGTTTTGATACTGGCAATGCGGGCGACTGATAAAAAATGGTCGATGTCATGACGACAAAACGGTCGATTGACCTCACAGGTTTCTATTTTTTTTAGATAATTCTGATAATCATTCATGTGAAAAAGGGTGTTGGTATTTTTTAACTGATCCATTAACCACGTCCTATTTGATGCTTAAAAGTTTATGGACTTCGTCTTTGAGCTCCTTGTTATGCTCAAATATACCGGCTTGCATCGCAGTAACGGTACGGGTGCCGGGACGTTTGACGCCGCGCATATTCATGCAGAGATGTTCGGCTTCAACGATAACCATGACGCCGCGGGCTTGCAGGTATTCCATAACGGCTTCACCAATTTCGGTGGTTAATACTTCCTGAAGCTGTGGTTTTTTGGCATAAACATCAACTGTTCGAACCAGTTTAGACAGTCCGGCAACCCGACCATTGGGAATATAGGCAATGTGAACCTTACCGTAAAAGGGTAACAGGTGATGCTCGCACATCGAATAAAAGGGAATGTCCCGTTCAATGACAATATCATCTGATTTTACGGCAAAGGTTTTGGCCAGGTGAACTTCGGCAGTATGGCCCAGACCTGAAAAAATTTCTGCATACATCCGGGCAACCCGGGCAGGGGTTTCAACCAGGCCTTCCCGGGTGGGGTCTTCGCCGATGGCTTCTAAAATCATTGTGACAGCTTCTTGGATTTTCTTTTGATCAATCATTTTTCTCCTATCGCCGAATCAACTTCAATTTGATCCGGAATGGTTTTTACTAAAACCAAATAAAAAAAGCATTACTTAAATAAAACAAAATGTTTTAAGCAATGCTTCCGCAACCCTTAATTGGTTGTTAAGGGGTCCAGCGGAAGCAACAAGATATCGCAATGAGTTCATTTCGTTTAAAGGCAACTTCCCATCCTCTAACACTTTACGCATCTTGTCTACTCTGTTATATTTAATTGGGTGTATTTTAACATGGGACGGGGCAGGTTACAAGGGTAATATAACGTATTCTTAAACGTTCTAAGTATCGATTGGCTGGAAATTTGCGGATAAAAAAATCAAAAAAAAGTTGGTGAAATCAACAAAAAAAGTAAAGAGAAAAAATTTAACCATTTTTTTAACAAAGTCGCTCAGTTGATGTAATCGATTGGCAATATTTTTACTTGTCGGTCACTGAAAGATGAAATATATTTGCGAAAGTTGATAACAGAAAGCGGTGATAATTAAGAATTACATCGTTTACTTAAGCCGGATATGGTAAAATAACTCTGCCAAATAATCAGAAAATTGAAATATAGTTAGAAATGAGTGGAACGATGACCGAATCAGATATACTAACAGCCAACGTGCCAAGTGGCGATCAAGTTATCAAAAAAACGTTATACATGCGGGGGATTCCCAAATGGGAATTTGACCGTTATCTGAGAAAGAAAGCCGAAACAATTGGGGAAGATTGCTATGCCGGTGCGGGCTGGCAGGTAACCTTGTCGCCAGAGCGACAGGAAAGTATTGGGGTCTGTTCACTGGTGGCAGTGGATGTTACCCTGGTGGTGGAAAAGGATCAGTTTGACGACTTTTTGCGCAGCTTTCGAAAGAACTTTCTTCGAGGCGGAGGTTGACCATGGAAGAGAAGAATCACAAGAAGAGTTTCTATTCCCTGGATAACGCGGGTGTCCTCTACACGGCCATTGCCTCATCACGGATCACCACCGTATACCGGATGACCGTGGAGTTATCAGAAGAAATCCAACCAGTGACGTTACAAAATGCACTGGAACAGATTATTCACCGGTTTCCCTATTTTCAGGTGACGTTAAAACGTGGTTTTTTCTGGTATTACTATGAACACACCGAGGCGATACCAAAGGTAGAGGAAGAAACCTATTATCCCTGTAAAACAATGCGACAGCGGCAGGGCAAGACCTTTCCCTTTCGGGTGCTCTATTATAAAAAATACCTCCATGTCGAATTTAATCACAGCATTTGTGATGGTAGCGGTGGATTGGCTTTTCTGCAAACGCTGATCATCGAGTATTTTAAGTTGCTAAAGGAGATTGTCCCAAAAGATCTGGGTAAAGCCATGGATATCCACTCGGACGTGGATCCGGGAGAGTTTGAAGACTCCTTTAAGGTCTATTATGAAGAAAACGTACCGCCTCCCCCCGGCAGTAAAAAGGTCTTTCATTTTCCCTTTGAACTGCTGGATAAGGGGGAGTATTTGTTGTTGACGGGCTTTGTGCCGGTGGCACCTTTATTGGCCCTGGCTAAGCGGCATGGCTGTACCCTGACCCAGTTCATTTTGGCTCTTTACTTTGAAAGTATCCAGGAGTATATTATGGAGCTGCCAATCAGTGAGAAAAAAAAGCGGCGCCAACGGATTGCCATCAATGTACCGGTCGATTTGCGAAAGATGTTTCCTTCGATTACACTGCGAAATTTCTTTATCAGTCTTAATCCGGAGATTGATCTGGCCCTGGGCTATTATACCCGGGCGGAGATTATTGAGCAGATCAAAGGCTATATGGGTTTATATATGAATCGGAAGCATATTAACCGCTATATTTCCCGTAATGTACGCAATGAACAACTGATCTTTCTTCGGATCATTCCCCTGTGGGTAAAAAAGCTGCTGATGCCTCTTGTCTATAAACGTTATGGCGAGCGGGGCTATACCAGTGGTTTATCCAATTTGGGGGTGGTCACGGTTCCGGAAGAGCTGCGTCCTTATGTGAAGAGTTTTGAAGTGTTCCCATCCCCCAGCGCTGAAAGTCGCTTAAAGATGGTAACGGTCAGTTATGAGAACCGGCTGGCCCTGTGTTTTGGCAAAACCACTGGAGAAACGGTCATTGAAAAGATCTTTTTTGGAAAAATCAGACAGCTGGGGATTCCGGTAAAAATAGAAACGAATAAGAGGTGAGAAAATGGCTTATTGTCCAAAATGTGGTGTTGAGGTTGAAGCTGATGTAAAAAACTGTCCGCTCTGCGACTTCCCCATCCCGGACGTCAATGAAGAGAACTATCCTCAGGACAGTAAATATCCTCAGGCGATCAATACCTATGAAGAAGATCATCTGGGAAAAAAGAATCAGGCGTTTTTTTCGATTACGATTATTGCGGCCAGCATTATGGTGATTATTGGCGTCATCTATCTGGTTTATCCCTGGAATCATGTTTTGCTGAAATATATCGCCCTGGCGGATCTCAGCATTTTTGCCATTGTCTTTTTTGCCATGGGTTACCTCAAACCGAACTATAATTTTCTGGGAGCCTATATTACCGTGGTGATTACCTGCCTGTTTGTTTATATGATTGGTGGAAGCCAAACCAACTGGTTTTTAAGTTATGCCTTTCCGATTGCCACCCTGCTTTATCTGGATGTCAGCCTGTTTCGCTTTATTCTGAAACACACCCGGCATAAAAGTCAGTTCATTTTTATTCCCACCAACCTGATTCTTTTTGTGATTGTACTGGCAATCGGCATTGATGGAATTGTCAGCTTAAATGTACTGGGGGAAGTCCAATTAACCTGGTCATTGATTGTAGCGGTCTCGGGCCTTTGCATCATTGGCCTGCTCCAGACGATTTATCATCGGATTCCGGAAAAAACCCGGAGAATGCTAAAAAAGAAAATGCATGTATGATCGGTAACGGATCAGTCAATTGATGTGATTAATGTTGACTTTAATAAGTGAAAATAAAGAGTTTCCCAAAAGAAGGCTGGAAAAGATAGCATCGCTATTTTATCCAGTCTTCTTCTTTTTTTTGACTAAATAAGACATACATGAGTAAAATATCGTTATATAAATTGTAAAAAAATCATAAAATTTTAAATAATCGAACTAAATCTTTAAAATACTTAATAAGTCTTAATGAACAGATATTATTCAGCGAATGCTTACTTATAAGATAGTTCTTGAAGTGGATTAAAGACACTCCAAATACGAATATAAGGGTAACATTAATATCTCAAAGACACGCTTAAAATATATTGGATTTAACCCTAGAGAAATAGTATGAAAAATTCCATTTATCAGTCAAAAAATTCTCGTTTCAATTGAGCGGTTTCGTGTTAAATTGAGGAACCATCTTAAATGATTTGGGTAATTATCACGTACAAAGGAGGTCATTGAAATGGCAGTGCAAATTACGACAGCAGAAGCCGTAAAAAAAATTGTTGATCAATCTTCTGTTATGATCGGAGGATTTTTAGGGGCTGCTGTTCCACTAAAAATGATCGATGAAATAGCAGCAGCTGGCGTTAAGGACCTGACCGTCATCAGTATTGGCGCAGGGTATCGGGGTGGCGGTGTGGATGTCGGCAAATTGGTTGTGAATCATCAGATTATCAAATACGTGACATCACATGTGGGCACTGATCCCAATTTGATCAAACAGATTGTGGGGGAAGAAGTCGAGCTGGAGTTAAGCCCGATGGGCACTTTTGTGGAACGGGTTCGGGCTGGTGGTGCCGGATTGGGTGCTGTTGTCACACCGGTGGGGATGGGAACAGAGGTTGAAGCGATGGCACAAAAAATTACCGTCGATGGAAAACCTTACCTGTTATTTAAGCCGATCCGGGCTGATGTGGCGATAATTAAAGCCTATCGGGCTGACCCTTTGGGAAATTTGCAATATCAGGGAATGAGTAATACGAATCCGATTATGGCCACGGCTGCCGACATTGTCATTGCTGAGGTGGATGAGATTGTCGAGATTGGCGAGATTGCCTGTGAACAAATTGGGACACCGGGAATCTTTGTGGATTATATTGTTAAAGGACATCGTTATGAAGCACGTAAGACGATTTATGAAAAAATGTGGATTGCCACAAATAAATTATAGGAGGTTCCAAGATGCCTAGAAATTATATAGCCAGAAGAATCGCTAAAGAATTTAAAGACGGAATGTATGTCAATTTGGGAATCGGCATTCCGACGGAATCGGCCAATTATATTCCGGAAGGAACCCGGGTGTTTCTCCAGACTGAAAATGGCGGCCTGATGTTTGGGCCCAAACCAAAACGGGGCGAAAGCAATCCGGATATTGCCAATGCTGGTGCCGAGCCGATTACCATGCTGCCTGGTGGCGCTGTCTTTGATGTGGCCACCTCGTTTGCGATGATTCGGGGTGGACATATTGATATGACGGTGGTCGGAGCTCTGGAAGTTGATGAAACGGGTAATATCGCCAGCTGGAAAATTCCCGGGAAGCTGTTAACGGGAATGGGTGGCGCCATGGATTTGCTGTATGGTTGCAAGCGCGTGATTGTGGCGATGACCCATACCGACAAGCACGGCAACCCGAAAATCAGGAAAAAATGCACCCTGCCCTTAACCGCCGCTGGGGTGGTGGATATGATCATCACCGATAAGGCAGTGTTTCGGGTAGCGGAAGACGGTTTGTATCTGGAAGAACTGGCACCAGGGGTTACTGCGGCTGAGATTGAGCAACTCACCGAAGGGACAATTTTAAACATCATCGAATGGGAACATATCGAAATTACTTAGAAAGATTGAAGAGGAAAGAATATGAATAACAATAAAAAATGGTTGATCCTGGCTGTCAGCATTGTGATTAACTTGTGCATCGGCTTTGCCTACGCCTGGAGTGTTTTCTCAAAACCGTTACAGGTCGATTTTGGCTGGACGCCCTCCCAGGCATCAATGGCCTTTACCATCAACTTATTTGTCTTGCCGATTGCGATGATTTTTGCCGGGCCGCTGGTAAAACGTTTCGGTGTTCGGGTGGTCGTCTTGTTAGGTGGGGTGCTGTTCGGTTTGGGCCTTTACTTAAGCGGAATGATCACCACCGTTTATCAGATCTATATTACCTATGGCTTAATTGCCGGATCGGGAATTGGACTGATCTACTCCATTACCGTTTCCAATACCGTTAAATGGTTTCCCGAACACAAGGGATTGGCTGGGGGCCTGACAGCTGGCGGTTTTGGTGCCGGTTCGCTGATTTTTGCTCCGGTGGCGGTACAGTTTATTGCTGCCCAAGGCGTATTGGGGGCCTTCCAGACTTTGGGATTGATCTTTGCCGGAGTGATTCTGGTGTTGGGGATCTTTATTGCGGCTCCGCCAGCATCGGCGGTTGATAACAAGGCGACCACTGCGGCAGCAAATCAGAGTAGTGGTGATGTCACCACCCGGGAGATGTTAAAAACTGTTGACTTTTATGTGATTTGGGGATTAATGGTGCTGGGCTGTATCTCGGGATTAATGATTATCAGTCAGGCGTCACCGATTGGTCAGGTGATGGTTGGCTTATCGCCCGAACAGGCGGCTTTTGCGGTTGGTTTTATCGGCTTGGCTAATGCCACCGGACGGGTTGTCTGGGGAACCATTTCGGACAAAATTGGACGCTACAATACCCTGATGTGTATGTTTGCTTTAAGTGGTACCGGTTTGGTGGCCTTGTATTTTACCAAAGACTTACCGCTTTTTATGGTAGGGATCTGTTTGATAGCAGCCAGCTATGGCGGTGTCTTCGGATTATTCCCGTCGATTACCGCTGATAACTTTGGGATCAAAAACTTGAGTATGAACTATGGGGTGGTCATGACCGGCCTATCAATCGGGGCCTTTATTGGACCGCAAATTGCGGCCTACGCTGTAGAAAAAAGCGGTGGCAGTTATAACCTGGCCTTTATCATCACCCTGGGCATTAACATCGCGGCGATTATTCTGGTATTGATTGCTAAACGGATGAATGCCAAACACAAAATGATGCTGGCAACGGAGCACTAAAAATTAAAAGGTAAAAAAACAAGATCTGTCGCACGAGACAGATCTTGTTTTGGTTTAAGTTAAGCGATATTTGCGGTTGAGCATGTCTTCCCGTTCTTTCCAGTCCGACATCAGTGTGCCTAGGGCCCCGTAGAAGGAAAGATTATGATTGGGAAAACGGAAGTGAAGCATCTCGTGGAGAGCAATGTATTCAATACATTCCTTGGGGGTCTTAATCAGCTCCAGATTCAGGATCACCCGCTGACTTTTGGGTGAACAGGCGCCCCAGCGGTTGTCCAGCCGATAGATTTTCAGGTCGGGAAAACGGATTTGATAGGGCGCCGCTTTGATGATGGCAGCGGCCATGGCCTCGACAAAAATTTCCCGGGCCTGCTCCCGGTACCACATATCCAGAACAAATTCTTTATGGGAAAGGGACGAAACATCCTGGACATTAAGAACCATGTTATAGTTGTTGATCACCACTCCGGTGGTGGGGGATTCTTCAATCATCAGGCGATAATAATCACCCAGAAATTTATGTTTTTCACCAGTTTTGTACTGATAGTTTTTTAATAATTCAGGGACGGTATCAAGATTGCCAAACATAGGGGTACCTCCATCTTCTGGTTGAACAATTCATTTTGACAATTATATCCAAGAAGAAGCCAAACCTGAATAGAAATAGTTGTCACCATAGGGAAAGAATTGGTGATTAACTTGCAAATTTTTAAGATGCCGTTTATGAACTGTACTTTCACTGGAAAAATGTTATAATGAGATATTATCGTTCCCAAACATGTTGAAAATAATCAGAAGTGTTTTTAAATGAAAGGAGAATCTTATGGAGACAAGATTAAGTGTAACATTGATTCAACACACCCCGGATCCTGAGAAATTAGTGGCGGCAGCGGCCAAACTATGTTATTCCAAAGCCGGTGCCGGTGAGATCATGGATGACTTGACCGATGATAATGTGGAGCGCTTCTTAACCCGTTTGATGGACATGGGCCACGCATCGCCCATCGAACATGCCAGCTTTACCTTTGCCATTGAAGGGGTTAGCCGGGCCTTAACCCATCAGCTGGTGCGCCATCGGATGGCCAGCTTCAGTCAGAAATCGCAACGCTATGTAGCTGAAGGTCAGTTTAGTTATGTGATTCCTCCGGAAATTAAAGCTCTGCCGGATGGCGAAAAGATCTTTGTGGAAGGAATGGAAAATGCTCAGAAGACCTACGACTCACTGGCCCAAAGACTTATTGAAAAATACACAATAGAGTTGATGGCAGCAGGGCTTTCAGAAAAACAGGCTGCGATGGCGGCCGAAAAACAGGGAATCGAAGATGCCCGATTTGTTTTGCCCAATGCCTGTGAAACGAAAATTGTGACCACCATGAATACCCGGGAACTGCTGCATTTCTTTAATCAGCGTTGTTGCAATCGGGCCCAATGGGAAATTCGGGAACTGGCTACCCAAATGCTTAAAGAATGTAAAAAAGTGGCCCCCTTACTCTTTAAAAATGGCGGACCCCGCTGTGTCGAAGGCCCCTGCCCAGAAGGCAGTATGACGTGTGGCCAAATCGTTGAGGTCAGAGAAAAATTCAAACACATTTAGGACATCGATATACGTCTTGTCCAATAAAAATAAACTAAAAATTGAAAAGGTCGTGAAAAGGTATGTTGGAAATTAAAAATCCTGAAAAACAGAATATTATTATTGCTTTAATCGTCGCTGTTTTAGGGATCGCTATTATTTTTGTTCCATTTGTGATAAAAGCGGTGGTAAGCTATCAGTTTTACTTTACCTATGTAGGTGTGGTGATTATTGTTTTTTCGCTGGGTTATGCCATCTTTTTCTACCGCCGCTATCGCCAGTTTGAAACGTTTATGGCAAAAAAAGACGAAGCGCTGGTCTGGGAATACGATGAAGCTCAATATGAGGGATTTATCGGCGAGTTAAACCAGATTCAGAAAAATTCTGAAAAGAAAAAGATCTGGGTTTTATTGGGAATCGAACTGGTTATCTCGGTTTTACTGGTAATCATGCTGTCTGAAGGATCAAAGTGGCTGGGATTTGTTTTTTTTGGATTCTTTGCTACCATGTCAGTATTGTTCACCATTGTCTTTCCGCAGAGCTTTAAATATAGGGCCCTGGTTAAACCCTATGTCACGATTATCCACGAAGACAGCGCTTATATTATGGGACGGTTTCATAAATGGACGAAAGCGCAGGCCAAGCTGAAGAATTATGACAACGGTGAAAAAATGTACAAGGTCCTGGCGATTAATTATGAAGCCTTAACCCGAAACGGCAAGCTGTTTCAGGAATGGACTGCCGTTATCCCAAATCCTGATGACAGCAGGATGATTGCAGATGCAAAAACTTGGGTTGGCAGAATCAATAAATTCACGCGACTCCATGAAAAGCAAATGAGTGAACGCAAATCAGGATCAGAAAAATTGTTTGAAAAAATGCTTGGTAAAGGCAAAAATGACAACAAAAAATTAGAAAAGGCAACAGATTCAAAAGCCCGCAAATAAAAAAAGCCCGACGGGCTTTTTGAGGTGCTTGCTAAACTCCCGTACCGACCAATTGTTAATCTGTTGTACGCTGCGGAATCGGACAGGCGATGCCGTGTCCGCTCCGATGCGTACAACATGATGTAACAATTGTCGGTACTCGGTTATCTTTTTTGACAAACTGAAAAAGCCCATCGGGCTTTTTTTTATGGATTCTATTCAGGATAAATCATATTTTCTGGTTGGATTTTTTCAAGAATTTCAGTAAGAAACTTCCGGGCTTCATAGCGGGCCATGGGGAGGTTCATATCCAGATAGTTGCCACAGTCCCGGGGTGAGGCACCGGGAATCTCATCCTGGTAATCCGCCATAAAGGTAAAGAGTTTGATGATCAAGGGCATGATATCAGCTGGGCTTCGTTCGCCTTTCATCAGCAGGTAAAAGCCGGTGCGGCAGCCCATTGGTCCAAAATAGACAATTTCGTCACTGAGTACCGGGTCGTTGCGCAGAAAGGTTGCACCCAGGTGCTCCATAGCATGGAGTTCGCCGTTGTTAATTACTGGTTCGCGGTTGGGTTCTTTCATCCGGATATCAAAGGTGGTGATGCAGTGGTCGCCGCAATAATCTTTTCGGGAGATATAGACTCCTCGTAGTAAATCCAGGTGGTTGATGGTGAAGCTGGCAATTTTTTTCATTGTTATTTTTCCTTTCTGGTAAGATAATGGTTAATAGCCTCCAGATAATGAAGGAGAATATTATGGTAGGGATAAATCCGCAGATTCTGGTCGAAGTCCCCGTAGGGAATGGATTTGCGACCGCTATGCTGGGCATGATCCCAATAGGTTTTTAGAATATCAAAGGGCAGCAGGAAGGTTTCGTCGCAGAATTTAAAATGGACAATCAGGAAGGACAACCCCTCCTGTTTCTCGAAGGCTTCCATAAATTCCATCTGATGCTGATGGATATTGGCAATCGGTAAGCGCTTCTGGCTGGTTTCCTTAGCATCAAAGCAGACCGGAATTCCCTGGATGTTGCCCAGATAGTCGACGGTACTTTTCTCTTCAAAATAGGCCAGTTTAATGGTTCCTTTAGTAGGATCTAACTCTACTGGTTTGATGGAAGTGGGAATTTTTTGAACGACCGCCAGCCCCTGCTCCAGATAGATTTTATTGGTGATATTTAAGTTTTCCTCAAGCTGACTGCCACGCAGCCCCCGGCTGTTCCAGTAACCCATGTTTATTGCTCCGATAGAAAGGGGTCTTTAAAGCCAAAGCGTTTTAAGGCTTTTTCAAAAACCGGTGGAAGCGGGGCGGTAAAGGTTTTATTCATGTCAGGCAGGGTATACCGGGCGCTGTGGAGCAATTGGCTTTTCAGACCGGATTCTTCATATAACCGGCTGTTAACCAGGCGACTCCCATATTTGGGATCGCCGACTATCGGCAAACCCATGGCTGAAAGTTGAACCCGAATCTGGTGGGAACGGCCAGTTTTTAAAATGATTTTTAACAAGGCATAGTCACCGTGACTAGCCAGAGTTTCGTAGTTCAGGATGGCCTTTTTATCGGTTGGAGCGGTTTGCTGTGGCGAGAAGGTAACAGAGTTTTTATCACCATCTTTTTTTAAATAGCCAATAATTTCATCGGTAGCCTTGGGTTTTCCGGTTACGATGGTGAAGTAGATCTTTTCGGTGCGATCTTCCCGGATGGCACAATTGACCGCTTGAAGGGTTTTATAATTCTTGGGAACCAGGATGATTCCGGTCGTATTTTTATCCAATCGATTGGCACAGGCGGGGGTGAAGGTTAAATTGGTTTTAGGGTCATAATCACCTTTTTTTATCAGATAGCTAACGGCATGGTCAATCAGTGATGGTTCCTCAGATTTATCTGGCTGAGTAAGCAGTTCAACGGGTTTATTAAGTACCAGCAGATCAGAGTTTTCAAAAATAATATCGAGTTGAGGGCTGTTTTTATCTAATTTTTTTGGTGGTGTAGCAGCCCGGAAATTGGCAATGGTTTCTTCTGCGAAGTAAATCGAAACCACATCGCCAGCGGTAATGGTTGTGGATGGCTCCGATTTTTGACCATTTAGTTTGATCCGCTTTTTTCGCAGCATCTTCTGGAGAAATCCGGTGGAGGCTTGGGGCATCAGTTTTTTTAGAAAGCGATCCAGTCGCTGGTTGCTTTCGTTTTCAGTAATAACAATTGTTTTCATCGATAATCCTTAAATAGTATTTTGTGTCATTATACCATGGATGTGGCGTGAATAAATTAAGTTTCGGTTGTCGAGGTGGAAAAGTTAATTAGGCGGGCGTTTTTTTTACAAGAAATAAAAAGAGCATCTGTCCAAGTAATCAAAGTTAGCTTGCGAGATGCTCAAAAAACGGAGAAACAAGTTAAGGATAAAATAAATTATCGTTTGTGGCTGCAGTCCAGGACATTTTTTATTTTATGGGCAACCATGGCTTTGATGGCCGATCGACCCGGTCCCAAATATTGACGGGGATCGAACCAACCGGGATTTTCAACAAAAACCTGGCGGATCGAGGCGGTCATGGCCAGACGCAGATCGGTATCGATATTGATTTTACAAACGCCAGATTTCGCAGCTTTTCGCAACATATCTTCGGGAACACCCTGAGCGCCAGGAATTTGTCCACCGTATTGATTGCAAAGATTGACGAATTCTTTGGGAACCGAAGATGCCCCATGGAGTACCAAAGGAAAGCCGGGGAGCATGTCGGAAATTTTGTAAAGCCGTTCAAAATCCAGTCGGGGTTCGCCTTTAAATTTGAAAGCACCATGGCTGGTGCCAATTGTTATGGCTAACGAATCGCAGCCGGTTCGTTCTACAAACTCGACCGCTTCATCGGGATCAGTATAGGTTGCATTGCGGGTATCGACGTTGACATCATCTTCAACACCAGCCAGTTTTCCCAGCTCGGCTTCAACGACAACACCATGATCATGAGCGTACTCAACCACTTGCCTGGTTAAGGCAATATTTTCAGTGAAGGAGTGTTTTGAACCATCAATCATAACCGAGGTAAAACCGCCATCGACACAGGCTTTGCAAATCTCAAAATCATCGCCGTGATCTAAATGGAGGCAGATATCCAAACCAGTGACTTCGACGGCTGCTTCGACCAATTTTTTAAGATAGACCGGATGGGCATATTTTCTGGCCCCTGCCGATACTTGTAAGATAAGAGGCGCTTGTTCTTCAGCAGCTGCTTCTACGATTCCCTGAATTATTTCCATATTATTAACATTAAAAGCCCCAACGGCATAGCCACCGTCATAAGCTTTTTTGAACATTTCAGTTGATGTTACTAGTCCCATTTTGAAAACCTCCTAAGTGTTATCCTATTTTGCTTGTTGTTTTATATGACATTTATATTTAGCGACAGTAGTATCAGTATACTATCTTTTGTGATAATACTCAAGCAATCAGAACAAATTTGATCGGTATTTACATTTTTATCTATATGGAAATAAAGAAAAAATCAAAGCATTGCTTTGACAAAAGAAATAATAAGAAGAAGGATGTATTCGCTGAAAGTAAAAGTAAAAGAGGCAACAGATTGTGCTGCCTCTTTTCTTATTTTGTAACTAACGTTGTTTAATGAAGCTGGGAAGGACTTTTAATAAACCAACGAGCATGATTGTGTATAAGGGAATCAGGAAAATGTTGGTAATGATTCGGGCAGGTAGCAATACAGCAACCGCCTGTCCATATAGAATGCTCAAAAACCAGGTGTTTAACAATATTGATGTGACCAATTGTGAAACACTGACAATAAACAGAATATGATCACTACGAAATTCACTATCAAGATTTGATTTCTTTACAACAATAATGGGGAAGACCGCAAACGCGATCATTAAAGCAATAAAGAGTACAAAGACAATTGTACTGATCGGTTCGCCAGCATAATAAATGGTACCATTGTCGAAACCAAAGGTGCCGGAAACAGCCAGAATAATTGTGGCCAGAACGATAAAAACCAGGTTGAACCATTCCAGATATTTTACTTCTTTTTTTCGCAACATCATAAAGAGTAAACCCGGAATCAAACCAGTCAACCCGCTGGCTAAGGTAAATCCGATAAAGAAAGGGCCGCCCGGCTTAATAATAAAGCAGAGGATATCGGAAATAAAACCTACGGCGAAACCTGCTAGCGGTCCAAACAGAATACCACTTAGCATAATTGGCAAAGCAGTGATGTTTAACCGTAATGAAGGAAAGCCACCAAGAGGGATGTACACCTCAAACAGAATCTTCAGCACGATGCTGATGGCAATGAGTAGCCCACAGTTCACCATGACCCGGGTTCGGGTGGAACTACTAATAAAAGCATTACTTTTCATAAAACCTCCTTGAGTTTAAAGTAATGCTTCCGCAACCTACAATCTGCATTGTAACAGCGGAAGCGACAAGATACCGCAATGGTCACATTTCGTTTAAAGGCAACTTCCCATCCTTTAACACTTTACGCATCTTGTCTACTCTGGTATTTAATTGTTATCATTTTAACATGTAGTTAAAGGTTTACACAAGGATAAATAATTATCGTTATTTTTTAATCAAAGTGGTAATTATTGTGATTTTGGGTATATAATAGTATCAGTCAAAGAAAAACTGAAAGAAAAAAAGTAAATGGAGGGTAATAAATGAAAAAGCTATGGAAATGTGGTGTCTGCGGTTATAAGATGGAAGGCATTGAAGCTCCGGAAAATTGTCCTAAATGTGGAGCTCCCCGGGAGCAATTTGCAGCTTTAAGTGACGAAGAGGCTAAAAAAGTATATGACTCCTATGTTACCAACGATATTCATATGGAAGTGATTGGACTGGCTGAAAAAATCGTTCATTTGTCAAGAAAGGGTGCAGAAATCAATCTGGATCCAGGATGTCTGCATATTTTTCAGAAAGCCGAAGCCGATTGTTACGTCATCAAGGAAATGTGCAAAGCAGAAATAGCTGGTCATATCTCAAAAGGTAAATGGTAAAAAAACATTGAAATGGAGCCAGGGTTTGTGTTATGATAGATCAGTAAGTTTTTACTGCTGGCGTGGCACAGATGGTAGCGCAACTGATTCGTAATCAGTAGGTCGGGGGTTCGATTCCCCCCGCTAGCTCCAGTAAAAAATAATATTTAGTTAAAAGAATGGCTTTAATTAGCGATTCTTTTTTTTATATTTGTTTTTTGTCTCCACCAAAAGTATGACCGACTGTGAAAAATAAAAGTGGTCTTTTTAACTTGAAAGAATAAATGTTACGTTGTATAATTGAGTTAATATATCCGCTTGCGAATTTAAAAGAGGTGATATTAACGATGAACTGTGAAAAATACAAAAAAGTATTTGATGAAAATAATGGTATTGTAAAGCTATCCGATTTCACTGATGCGGGATATCACAATACTGTCATTGATCGATTGATCAGAGAAGGAAAAGTAATCAAACTACGTCCTGGTTTTTATGAATGGCAATATGAGGACGTCATATCCGAAGCTGTCATTATCAATAAACTATATCCTGATGCTATTGTCTGTATGGATTCCGCACTATACTATTATGATTATACAGAGAGAACGCCAGGTGCCTGGCATTTGGCAGTGAATAAAAACAGTTCAAAATCGAGATTTAAAATCGATTATCCGAAACTAAAGGTCTATTACGTGGTTGAAAAGTATTTGAAAATCGGGATAGCTGAAGTGGATTTTGAAGGTCAGGTGATTAGAATCTATAATCGGGAAAAAACAATTTGCGACATTATTCGATATGAGAAAAAAATGGATAAAGAAGTATTTAATAAGGCGATTCGAAGCTATGCAACAGACTCAAATAAGAATGTGGGCAGGCTAATGGAATACGCAAAACTGATGAATGTTGAGAAAAAAACGAAGATGATCATGGGGATGTGGATGTGATGATAAATGTGCAGGAAATGCTTTAAAAATTTAAAGAGAAATCCAGAAAAGAGGGGATCTCTTATCAGTTCATGCTCCAGTTGGTCTGCCTAGAGGAGTTCTTGAGGTGATTGGTAAATTCAAGGGGGGATTTGTTAGTATTAACCGATATAAAAATTACTTTAAATGTAGAAAGTATAAAAAGACAAAAAAATGCTGATTGGCATTTGTCTTTATCGTTCGTATAATATATAATATAAACGAACGATAAAGACAAAGAGGTGCTCAAATGACCGATAGAGAAATGATTCTGGACGCTCTAAAAAAGAATAACGGTGTTATCGAGACGAAACAATTTGCAGTGCAGGGGATTGATAATAAGGTCTTCCGCCGATTAGAGCTGGAAGGAAAAATTGAGCGAATCAGCAAAGGAATTTATATTGATGCAGAACAAATGTTGGATGAGTATTTAATCATGCAGTATCGCTGTAAAAAAGGGATCTTTTCTCATGAAACGGCTTTATTCCTACATGATTTATGCGATCGTTCGCCGCTGAAACTGATGATGACCATTCCCACTGGTTATAATACCCGGTTGTTGAAAATGGACGATCACTATCAATTTTTTTATATGAAAAAAGAATTTCATGGTATTGGTAAAATGAATGTGCAGTCGCCATACGGTCATACGATTGCCGTTTATGATAAAGAGCGAACCATCTGCGATTGCCTGAAAAAAAAGGATAAACTGGATAACGATATTGTTTTAACGGCGGTTCGGCAGTACATGCGTGATCCGGACAGAGATTTTATTAAACTTCAGTCATATGCCGATATCTTTAAGATTTCAGCCCAGGTACATCAATACATGGAGGTGTTAGCATGACCATCAATAGTCCCAGACAACTGAAAGACTGGATTAACAACCGAGCCAAGAGAGAAGGTGTGATTGCGAATACCTTGCTTCAGAGTTTCATGATGGAGCGTCTGCTGGAAAGAATTGCAGCATCAAGCTATCGGGATAACTTTATTTTAAAAGGCGGGTTTTTAATTGCCGCAATGATCGGTATTGACATGAGAAGCACGATGGACATGGATACCACAATCAAAGGTATTTCCAGCGATCAACAGGAAATTCAAAAAAATACTATCAGAAATCAAAGCAATCGATCTTGAGGATCATGTTAATTTTAATATCAAAGGGATAAAAAGCATTCACGATGTTTGAGAATATGATGATTACCGAGTCAGTCTTGAAGCAAACTTCTTTACAATTAGAGTCAATTTAAAAATTGATATCACCACAGGAGACATGATCATTCCACGTGAAGTGGATTATGCCTACAAATTAATGTTCGAAGAACGTGAAATCAGCATTAAAGCCTATAATCTAAACACCATCCTAGCGGAAAAGATTGAATCAATATATTGGTAAGAAACATCTCCAATACCAGAGCTAGAGACTATTACGACCTTTATATTCTCACTAAGCTCAACAACTCAGTGTTGGATCGGGATGAACTGAAAGTTGCAATCATGAAAAAAGCTGAAGAACGAGACAGCACCAAGTATTTAGATGATTACGTTGTTTATCTGGATAGTATTTCTGAAAGTCAGGAACTCCAAAAAATCTGGAATGACTGCAGCAAGAAATATTCATATGCAGAAAATATCGAATTTGAACAGATCATTAAAACGATTCGCGATTTACTGGCATCATTCACTATCTGAAAGAAATGGGCGGATGTTTCAGATGAATCTGTTTCGGCGGGAGAAAATGACTGCTCAATATAACTACGACCCGAGAGGTCGGGGGTTTGATTCTCCCCCCGCTAGCTCCAGTAAAAATTGCATGGGAGAGTCGTTTTGGCTCTCTTTTTTTGTGTAAAGAGTGAAATGCGTAAGAAAACCTATGAGTTGGGGAATGTTTGAGAAACTTGAAACACTCCCCCCATCTATTCTCCAAGTAAAAAATCTACGATATTGATCTGTTTGATACCATCTTCACCCATCGGGAGCTCATCCATTGATATTATAAATTTGGGATAGTGATCGGCCACTTTTTTTAGTGGAGCTATTTCACGCTCGAAGGTGGCAGGGTCGAGAATAGTTGCTGAAACCTGATAGTAAACCTTATCGCTGCCGAGCATCGCAATAAAATCAATTTCTTTATCATCGACTTTGCCGATATCGACCGTATAGCCACGTCTCAGAAGTTCCAAATACACAATGTTTTCAAGAATATGGCCAATGTCAGCATTTTTATCCCCGAGCAGCATGCGGCGCAGTCCAAGATCCACTAGATAATATTTTTCAAGAGATTTTAGATGTTGTTTACCCTTGACATCATACCGGTTAGCCTTATATAGAATAAAGGCACTCGTTAGGGCTTCAATATAGTTTTCAACGGTTACTGAAGTCGTTTTTCGTCCGTAAGAAGTCAGGCTGTCGGCAATTTTCTTCGAAGACACAATATTGCCAATATTGTCAAAAAGGAATTTAATCACACTTTCAAGTAGGGGAACATCGTTTATTCGTTTTCTAGCAACAACATCCTTGAGTAAAACGGTGTTATAGATTCCCATCAGATAATCCCTGCGAATGTCCTCATCCTCAATAACCGCCACATAGGGGAAACCGCCGTATTTGAAATAGCTGTTCCAGGCGTCCCGCTGATCGCCGCTAACCAATTCATAATATTCCGCAAAAGAAAGGGGCAGCATACTGATTTCGATATATCTGCCAGAAAGCAGCGTGGCCAATTCGCCGGAAAGCATCTGAGCGTTCGAACCTGTGATATAAACATCCACATCGTCTTTGATAAACAAACTATCAACGGCTTTCTGAAACTGAGGTACATTCTGTATTTCATCTAAAAATACATAGGTCATTTTGTCAGGAATAAGTTGCTTTGTGACATAGTCATGGAGCTTCCGATAGTCAAGTAAATGCTCATTGGCTACATCCTCAAAGTTGATCGAAATAATTTGATTGTCCTCAATGCCACATTCTTTCAAATAAGCTCTGAACATTAAAAGCAAGGTAGATTTTCCGCAGCGGCGAATACCCGTAATAACCTTGATGATTTTTTTGTCTTTCATTCTTTTCAACTTTTCCATATATTGTTTTCTTTGTACCATGACGAACACCTCCTATTAATTATACCATAACATGAAAAAACAATGAAGTAAATAAGTTTTCATCTTTCAATATAAAAAATATTAAAAAATTGGATGTTTTGCTATGAAAAATGATGAATTCGCTTTGTTAAATTAAATAAAAACTCGGACGCCGTAAACTTAGGGCTTCAACTTCATAACTATTTGCGTTTGGCATCAATTGTTTTTTCTAAATGTATTACTAATAAGACCGCTCGTAGAATAAAAAAGTCTTGTTTAGCAGAGATGTCAAAGTGCTATTGATAGAAAAAATTAGAAAAATGTTTTTAGAACCAGTGATTTATGCAATACTGGTAGAAGAGCCATTTAGAAAACATTGGAGTAGCAAAATGGAAGTGTGGAATCGGTTTTATAACTGTTTCTAACGATGCTTTGTCTAAATGAATTACAGGTATTTTCTGGCGTAAATTTGGCCTCCGTTTCTAAAAAAATAGTCTGGCCGCCCAATCATTGATACTCGGATGGTGCGGCCAGTTAGCATTTACGAATTGATATTAAAATCAGATTGAATATACAGTAATTTCTTCCGATGGGCGAGGATCAGATAGGCCAAACCGGCAGAAATAATCAAGGCGATGCCAATCAGAAAAATACTCCGAAATCCGGTATGTTCGGCCACGATTCCCCAGAAGGTGGCCCCGGCGGCCCAACCAATGTCCGTAAAGTTGAAATAGATTGAATTGGCAGTGCCGACACGATCCGATTCCAGTGAATTAATTATCTGGGTTTGAAAAAGTGGTGTGATCGAACCGTAACCAATCCCGATAATGGCTCCAGCGATGAGGATGATGACAGTGGTATGAGCCCAGCTTAATAAAAGCATGCCAAAAGCAAAGAGGATAAGGCAGGGATAAATAATAACACTGATTCCAAATTTATCCGACCAGCGTCCGGCGAAGGGGCGAAAAACCAGCATCGCCACGGCGTAAACAAGGAAAAAATAGCTGCCGGTCTCCGGCAAGCCGAGATTATTTGCATATAATGCCAGATAAGATGAAATGCCTGAATAGGCACAGGCCAGGATAAAGATGGTCACAGCGTATGGCGCGGCGTTTTTATCAAAGAGATCTTTGAGTGAAAGGGTACTAGTTGGCGGCGACAATTTTTGTTTCGTGATGAATTGTTGTGAGATTTTAATCCGCAATGAAAATACAATAACCGCTCCGGCAATCAGCATACAGAGGATAAAAGCCAGTTGAAATGCATCGGCATTCGCAAGCGTCAACCCGAGATAAGGCCCGAATACCATGGCCAGACACATGGCCAGGGAGAAATAACTTAAACCTTCGCCCCGATGCGAGGCCGGAATGTTTTCGGCACAGATTGTCCCATTTACCGTTGTCAGAATACCAAAGACGAGGCCGTGAATAATTCGCAAAGTCAGCAATACGGTGAGATTGGTATCTAAAGGATACAGACAGGTGCAAATAAAAAACGCAATTGAGGCCAAAACCAGGATTTTTTTCTGTGAAAAGTTGCGCACCCATAATCCGGCAAAAGGGCGAATGAGAATGGCGGCTACTAAAAACAGGGCAATCACCAGTCCGATTTTATCAATACCGATATTAAGTCGAGCGGTTAGATAAAGCGGTAGACCGGCAAGTAACACATAAAATACTAAAAAAGTCAGAAAACTGATAATTGTGATCATAACAAAATCGTTTGTCCATAATTTATCGCTCTTCAAACGATCAACTCCTTTTATAATTATTTAGTTGTTGCAACAACTATAGTTTAGCACAATAAACCATTCATAACTAATTGCGTTTTGCATTAATTTGATGCATAATTGTAATAACACTGATTTCAAGGAGATGTAAACGATGGAGTATCATCAATTAAAATATTTTCAGAAGCTTGCAGATATTGGCAATTATACAAAAGCAGCCGATGAATTGAATCTTTCCCAATCGGCATTGAGTCGTTCAATTCTGAGACTGGAAGAGGAGATTGGGGTGCCACTATTTCTGCGAAAAAGCCGGGGTGTGGTATTAAATCGTTATGGAAGAATTTTTTTAAAATCAGTGAATCAAGCAATTATGGGAATTGATGAAGCAAAAAGGGAAATTACCAATCTGGTTGATCCCACCCAAGGTTCCATCAGCCTGGGATTTATTCAGCCTCTCGGTTCAAGTTATATTCCAGACTTGATCAGCGCATTTCAGAAAGAGAATCCGGGAATAAAATTTCAACTCAATCAAGACAACACCAGGAATATTCTAGCTGGGATTGAATCAGGAGAAATAGATGTCGGCTTTTGTTCGCCGCCAGAAGAACGAGAAGGGCTCACGACCTTGCACATCATGGATCAGGAATTGTTTCTGGTTGTCCCCAAAAGTCACCCGTTATCGGATCGAACCCAGATTGATTTGCATGAGCTAGCCGGAGATTCCTTTATCCTCTTTAAACCGGAGTCGTCGCTGCACGATGTGATCGCCAAACTTTTTCAGGATGCCGGCTTTCGCCCGATGATGTCTTTTGAAGTCTATGACGAACGGACGGTAGCTGGATTGGTGGGGGCGAATTTAGGGGTTGCTCTGATTCCCTTTTTCCCTGGTCTGGACAAGAAAAAAATATCCCAAATTCCGGTGGGTAAACCCAATTGTTCAGTCAGCAATCAAATGGTATATCAAACCGACGGATACATATCTCCGGTGTTTGCCCAGTTTAAGTCGTTCGTGGAAAGCACGCTGAATCAGGAACATGAGTGATTTCTAAATATTGATATCCTAAGAAGCCGATTGTCATTGTTAAAGCCCTGCTTGTTGTTGGCTACTCATCAAGATGAGGTTCTTTTAAAAATCGTATGAGAGAGCCGTTGGGGTTCTCTTTTTTATCTGAAGGCGGGGAGAAAGCGAAAAACCCACGATCTGGGGGATTATTTAGTGCTATATCGGGTGAAAATTATTGACACTACGATCTTTTTGCTTACCTGGGTAGTGTCCTTACATGATCTACTAACCGAATTTTTGCACAATCATATGTATTAGGATTGTTTTGACAATCCAAACATGTTATGGTTATAACTGAGAATTAAAAACATCCAGAACAAGCAAAAAACAGCCTAAGAATTAAAATTGACAGGAGAAAACAATGAAACGACTTATTTCCCAACTCATTCTTTTTCGGGATAATGATGGAGACAATTTACTGAATCAGATAGGACAATTGTATTCGAGCTTTAATAGCGGGAATGAATCCACAGATTGTCTGATCGAACAAAGTTATCGTTGGATAAAAAAGCTATTGGTAATAGCGACGGACTATGGTTTTGATCAAAATCTCTGGCATGCATATTTGACCTTTGAGATGATTACAAACGAAAATCCGTTCACGCTGACTTGTGAAAAGATGGGAAAGAAAGCGGGCAGTGTGAATGTTTTTGCCAGAAATGATTGTACAATCTTTAAAGAATTGTTTGATTTTGATTTTTCCCCACTGGAAGCGGCATTGGGTATTGATTGCTTTAGTCGCATTTCGAATTACCAGGCGATCCGAAAACCAGAATTTATGTACAACCAGAATGTCAGTCAAAAAGTTGGGGAATTATGCCAAACTCTGGAACAGGCAAAAAACGGTGACGATTTCTTTGAAGCGCTAACCTGTTTTTATGCCAGCTATGGTGTTGGAATGTTTGGCTTGAATAAGGCGTTCCGGGTTTCAGCCGGTGAATCGGATAAAACGTTGTTCTTTCAGCCTATTAACAATATGGATAAGGTGATGCTGACGGATCTGGTAGGCTATGAATTACAGAAACAGAAATTGCTTGATAATACCCGGGCCTTTGTTCAGGGAAAAAAGGCCAACAACGTCTTGCTGTTTGGGGATAGTGGAACCGGAAAATCGACAAGTATTAAAGCAATCATCAACGAGTTTTATGATCAGGGATTACGGATGATTGAAATCTACAAGCATCAGTTTCGGGATTTATCAGCGGTAATTGCCAAAATAAAAAATCGGAATTACCGTTTCATCATATACATGGATGATCTGTCTTTTGAAGAATTCGAAATCGAATATAAATTTCTGAAGGCTGTCATTGAAGGCGGCGTTGAAACGAAGCCAGATAATATTTTAATTTATGCGACTTCGAATCGACGTCATTTGATCAGGGAAACCTGGAATGATCGGGATGATATGCAGAAAAATGGTGAGATTCACCGTTCAGATACAATGCAGGAAAAAATGTCACTGGTAAATCGCTTTGGAGTAACAATATTTTTTGAGCGACCCAGTCAGAAGCAATTTTTTACAATTGTTGAAGAACTTGCCCGGAAAGAAGGGTTGAATTTACCGGAAGAAGAACTGCGAATGGCCGCAAATCAGTGGGAAATGATGCATGGTGGTATTTCAGGTCGAACGGCGCAACAATTTATTAATCACTTATTGACTGTTGATTAAATTAAATAACTCAACTTTCCCAGCTTAAT
>NZ_DJGY01000044.1:0-89319 GCF_002435675.1 Acetobacterium sp. UBA5834
ATGTCAATGATACATTACACTAGTTACCTGTAGTATAATGAGAATAGTGTCACAAGAAGATTTCATACACGTGATGATCGAAGACGTTGATGTTCAATTGAGCAACTGGGAAGTATAGAGGTTTGACAATAATGAACAATCATTTAAAAAAAGTACTTATTGTTGATGATGAAACCAAAATAATTGAGGTGGTAAAGTCTTTTCTGGAAAGTAAAGGCTTTACCGTCTTTACGGCGGAAAATGGTAAACAAGCCCTCGATATCTTTGACCGGGAAAACATTGCGCTCATCGTATTAGACCTGATGCTTCCGGATATGACGGGCGAAGAAATTTGTATTCAGATCAGAAAAAAATCCCGGGTGCCGATTATTATGCTTACTGCAAAAATTGAAGAATCAGATATGCTTAAAGGTTTGAATATCGGCGCAGATGATTATATTACGAAACCATTTAGTTTAAAAGCCCTAAATGCCAGAATTGAAGCAGTTCTGCGCCGATCAAGTGATGATCTGGTGCCGCTTTATAATAAAGCCTCTTTCAATGGCGGTGATTTGGAGGTTGATTTTGAAAGTCATCTGATCAAAAAGAATCAAGTGGCAATTAATCTTACTCCAAATGAGTATAAACTACTGGCGGCGTTAATAAAATATCCCAGTAAGGTTTTTACCCGGGAGGATCTAATCAGAGTAGCGTTGGGTGATGAGTTTGAAGGATATGATCGGGCCGTGGATAGCCATATCAAGAACCTGCGTCAAAAAATAGAAAAGGATCCCAAAAATCCGGTCTATGTCCTAACAATTTACGGGATTGGTTATAAATTCGGGGGTGAAACCCCCGAAACATAAGTTATCAACTAAGTTTTTCCACGCCTTTGTGGTTAATTTAAAAAGCGAGATCCTTGATCACTTCGCCTGCTAAAATCAGACCCGCTACCGACGGAACAAAGGAAATGCTGCCGGGAATAGATCGTCGATCGGTACATTTTCTTTCAGTTCCCGGTGGACAAATACAATTGGATTGACAACTGTTTGCTAAATTCTTTATTTGTTTAATCGGTTCTTCCGTTGAAAACACAACTTTTAAATGCTTGATCCTACGTTTTTTAAGTTCTTTACGCATGATTTTGGCGACCGGACACATGCTGGTTTTGTAGATATCGGCAACCTTAAAAAGCGTCGGGTCTAATTTGTTTCCGGCACCCATACAACTGATGATGGGTGTTTTTGTGTTTTCTGTTTGGAGCACTAACTCAATTTTGGCCGAAATGGTATCGATGGCATCAACTACATATGAGTAGGAAGAGAAGTCAAATTTATCAGCGTTTTCAGGTAAAAAGAAGCATTGATGAACGTCGACCTGAGCATTGGGATTGATATCCAAAATCCGTTGTTTCATCACCTCAACCTTGTTTTGGCCTACGGTTTTTCGGGTGGCGATCATCTGGCGGTTGAGATTTGTCAAACAGACCTTATCGTCATCAATGAGATCAAATGAGCCAATGCCGCTGCGGGCAAGGGCTTCGGCAGTATAACTACCCACTCCGCCAATGCCAAAGATGGCAACGCGTGCCTGCGCCAGTTTTTCCATGGCATCCCCGCCAAGTAATAATTCAGTTCTTGAAAATTGGTTTAACATTAAAAATTCTCCGTTCAGATATTAATGGTTCATTTTTTTTTACTTTTATTTACAGAATCAGTTATCATAATCATCTAAAAAATGATGTTTAACCCCATCTTGCTTATAGGAAATAATGGTGTTGAGATTGACGTTCTCGACGCTTTTGAAAATATTGCTTTCGATATATGGGCTGGTTTGGCGGAATTTTTTCAGTAGCGTTTTCATTTCCTGACGCTTTGAGGCTCCGCCTTCGTTGTCTGAAATCATACAATTTTCGGTAAATCGGCAGGCACATTGAATAAATTGCAGGTCGTTATGCAACTTCCAGCTGATGATGGCCTCTTCCCGAATCAGATACATCGGTCGGATTAACTCCATATTCTCAAAATTGCTGCTTTTTAGTTTGGGCATCATGGTCTGTATCTGACCGCCGTAAAGCATGCCCATCAGGATCGTCTCAATGACGTCGTCATAATGATGCCCCAGGGCGATTTTATTGCATCCCAATTCTTTGGCATGATGATACAGATGACCCCGACGCATCCGGGCACAGAGATAACAGGGTGATTTGTCAATATCGGCCACCGAATCAAAAATCTGCGATTCGAAAACAGTGGCTTCAATATTCAACAGTTTCAGATTCTTTTTGATCATTTCCCGGTTGATCGGGTTATAGCCCGGATCCATCACCAGGAAAACCAGTTCAAATTCGAATTTATTATGTTTCTTCAGTTCCTGGAATAGCTTGGCCATCAGCATTGAGTCTTTTCCACCAGAGATGCACACCGCAATTTTATCGCCTTCCTTGACCAGCTGATATTCATTGATGCCACTGGTAAAGCGGCACCAGATACTGCTGCGATACTTCTTCTTTAAACTTTTTTCTATTTCTTGATAACGTTCCATAATAACTCCTACTATTTAGTTAAACTTTTATAACAATAATCAAAGATGTTCATAAACTGCTGCAATTCGCTGTCAGTGGTTAAATGGCAGAGACTGATCCGCCAGGAAGATCTGGCCAGATCCCTGCTTCCGGTGACTGTCAGAACCGATCGTGAGGGAGTGTTGTCGGTGGAACAGGCTGATTTGGTCGAAACGCAGACTTTCCGGTCGCTCAGTGCAGCCTGAAATGCTTGGGCTTTGACGCCTTTGACACTGAGATTAAGAATATGGGGAATAGCATGTCCAGTACTGTTGAAAGCTACTAGCGGATACGCTGATAACTGTTTTTTTAACCAGTCGTTTTTTACAGTAACCTGGGTCAGCCGTTCTTTCAGCTCAGCCACGCACAGTTCAAGGGCTAGCGCCGTTGCCCCGGCACCAGCGGTAAAAGGCGTGCCGCTGCGATAATAACTGGTGCTGGTGCCCCCATGGATTTGTGGTTCAAGGATCAGGCTTTCGCTTTTTAGCAATACGCCCATGCCATTCAGGCCGAAAAACTTGTGGGGTGAAAAGGTAACCAGATCAATTTGATCTAAATGAATTGGTATTTTACCGACAGCCTGGGTGGCATCCACATGAAAAAAGCAATTGGGATAAGCGGCAACAATCGTTGCAATTGATGGGATCGGTTGACAGATTCCCAACTCGCTATCAACATAATTGATAGAGACCAGGATTGTATCTTCTCGAATTAATTCATTTAAATGATCCAGGTCAACAGTGCCATCTTTTCTGATCGACACCAGATCAATTTCATAACCAATCGATTGAAGCTGCTTGAGGCTTCCGCTGACTGACGCATGTTCCAGACAGGTGGAAATGATATGGCGGCCTACTTCACGATAATTTCTGGCAACACCCTTAATGGCCAGGTTATTGGCTTCAGTGGCTCCAGAGGTGTAGATAACCTCCGAAGTTGAACAATTCAGCAGATTTTTTATTTTGATAGTTGCTTGTTTAATCAGTTGCTTGGCATTTTTCCCGGACAGATGGGTGCCGTTTGCATTACCAAAAGCAACTTGATTGATTTGGCAAAATAAATCAAGCACTTGGACATCAACTGGGGTGTCGGCAGCGTAATCTAAATATATCAAGTCGTAACTCCCTTCTAAAAAACCAAAACGGTTAATAACTTCTAAAATGACTCAAAAAAATACCCAGATGATTAGTATGAAATCACCAGGGAATTATCCAATTATACTACAAGAGACGTACATTAACAATTGAATATTTTTGTTTTAAGATTTATCTGGGTATCATAAAACAAAATACTGGCGCTGAAAATAAAAAAAAGTATTGACAAGAAAATAAAAGGGAAATATAATAAAATCATATAGAAATAATATGATATAAATAATGAAAAGAGGTATCACGATGTCAAAAATTGCAAAAAATCTGACCGACCTGATTGGAAATACACCACTGCTTGAACTATCAAATTATGAAAAGAATTTGGACTTAGAGGCAAAAATCGTAGCCAAACTGGAATACTTTAATCCCCTTTCTTCGGTTAAAGACCGAATTGGCTTTGCGATGATTGATGCAGCTGAAAAAGCAGGTTTGCTCAACAAGGATTCAGTCATTATTGAGCCTACCAGTGGCAATACCGGTGTTGGTCTGGCTTTTGTTGCTGCAGCTAAAGGCTATCGTTTAATTTTAACCATGCCTGAAACAATGAGTATTGAACGACGAAATCTGGTTTCTGCGCTCGGCGCTGAACTGGTTTTGACCCCTGGTTCTCTGGGAATGAAGGGTGCTATTGCCAAGGCTCAGGAACTGGCGCAAAGCACCCCCAATGCCTTTGTGCCACAGCAATTCGAGAATCCAGCCAATCCTGAGATTCATCGAAAAACGACGGCGGTTGAGATTTGGGAAGACACCGATGGGGATGTGGATATCTTTGTTGCCGGAATTGGAACCGGTGGAACCATTACCGGGGTTGGCGAAGTTTTAAAAGAAAAAAAACCAGGGGTGAAAATTGTCGCCGTTGAGCCGGAAGCTTCTCCCGTTTTATCAGGTGGAAATCCTGGGCCACATAAAATTCAGGGAATTGGTGCTGGGTTTGTTCCAGGGGTACTCAATACCGCGGTATATGATGAAGTCATTAAGGTCAGTAATGAAAATGCGTTCCAGACCTCCAAAGAAATTGGTCGACGGGAAGGATTGTTGGTAGGTATTTCTTCAGGAGCTGCCATCTATGCAGCCACCGAATTGGCAAAACGAGCCGAAAATAAAGGCAAGACTATTGTGGTTTTATTGCCGGACACCGGTGAACGTTATTTGTCAACGGGGTTGTTTCAGTAATGAAAATTTCCACAAAGGGCAGGTATGCCTTGCGTTTAATGCTGGACCTGGCGATCAACAACACCGGGGAATACATTCCCATTAAGCGGATTGCTGAACGCCAGGAGATTTCAGAAAAATATTTGGAACAGATTATTACCCAGATTTCACGAGCTGGCTTTGTTCGTAGTGTCCGGGGATCCCAGGGGGGGTATCAACTGGCCAATCCCCCAGAAGATTATACTGTTGGCATGATTGTCAGACTTTTGGAAGGTGAATTATCACCAGTTATTCTGAGCGACGAGGCAGGGAATTACGAGGAAGCAGATCGTCACGTCACCGCTGATGTTTGGCAGGAAATTAAAGATGCTATTGATCAGGTGGTGGACAATATTACCCTGGCAGAACTGGTTAGACGTTATCACGAAAAAGGCAATTGTGAATATTTTATCTGACTTAGTCAAATATTGTTAAGTTTTTATAGAGAAAAATCGAAGAGATCAGTCGGTTTCAAGCGATTCACCGATGAATTAAAAATGGCAGGATTTGAAGCATAGCACGCTTTCAATCCTGTCTTTTTTTAATACATAAAATCATATCAGAATAGTACAAAAACGTATTGACAAAGTCAAAAGCATCACATATAATAATCATACCAATCATATAGGAGATATATGTTAATAGGGAGGAGATTAGTAAATGTCATTAAACAAACAGGAATTATTTGATAAACTGGCAGCTTCAATTGTGGATATGGATGAGGATCTAACCATTGAACTCAGTAACAAGGTGATTGCCGAGGGCGTGGATGCGTATGAAGCGATTGTTAATGGCTTGACCGTTGGCATGAACCAGGCTGGGAAGTTATTTGATGAAGAAGAGTATTTTGTACCGGAATTACTGATGTGCTCAGATGCTATGTATGCCGGGCTAAATTTATTAAAGCCTCATATCAAGGTCAATTCACACGAAACGAAAAGAAAAGCTGTCATTGGGGTAATTGAAGGGGATACCCATGATATTGGTAAAAACCTGGTCAAGATTATGCTTGAAACAGGTGGTTATGATGTGATTGATCTTGGACGTGATATTGCCCCGGATACCTTTGTGGAACGGGCAAAAGAAGAGAATGCCGAGTTTATATTTATCTCAACGCTGATGACAACAACCATGGAAGGAATGAGTGAAGTTGTTGAAATTCTTAAAGAGCAGAAAATCAGAGAAGATTATAAGGTATTAATTGGTGGTGGGCCGGTTTCCCAGTCTTATGCAGATAAAATTGGCGCCGACGGCTACGCAGAAAATGCGGCAGAGGCCGTGAAGTTGGCAAATAATATTGCCGCCGCTTATGGCAATGAGCTCTAAAGCGTACTCAAGTAAATTTGCAAGACAATTAAATGGAGGAAATCATCGATGTCATTAATACAAAGAAATGAAGAATTATCGTCTCTGGAACGGGTTGTTCTGACCCTGCAGCGTAAAGAAGTCGATCGAATCCCGGCGATTCCCCTGGTTTGCGGAGCCTCTTATCGGGTGACCGGTTCCCGCTATGATAAATGGTCTCAAGACGCTGAAATTGCCACCCAAAGTTTACTGGCAGCACAGGAACTGATTGGTCAGGATGCCTTTTTGTTACTGGTTGACCTCTCAGTGGAAGCGGCAGACTTTGGTCAGGAAATTATTTATCCAAAATTCAGCACCGCCTATCCTGATTTTAACAACCAATTTATTAAGACTCCCGGGGAATATGAAAAAATCGGAAAAATAAATCCCCGGGAAACGACTCGGATGAAGCAGGTCATTGATACGGTCAAGGGTCTATCGGCTGCTAAAGGCAATGAAGTCGCTATTTTCGGATTTGTTTATGGTCCACTGGGCGTTTTATCACAGATTAGAGGTCATAAAGAATTGTTTGTTGATTTGATCAAGCATCCTGAGGAGGTTTTGGCGGCAGTTGATGTGATTACAGATGTGCTGATCGAATATGCCGAAGCTCAGATTGAAGCCGGGGCCCATTCCATTGTCATTGATCCGCTGTACTCTTCAGGAACAGTTTTAAGAAACACTACCTGGGAGAAATTTGAAGGCCCTTATCTAAAACGACTTGCCGATGCGATTCGGGCGGCCGGTTCGGCAGTGGCCATTCACAATTGCGGTGGTGGTGTTTATTTTGAAGAAGTTATCAAGTGGTCTGATCCGGTGGCGATCTCAGTTGCCTATCCGGCCCATGGTGCCAAAGATTGGGAAGAACATGCAAAAACCTGGGGTGACAAGATTATCACCATCGGATATTCCGATCCCGCCGAAACCGGTCTGGTATTTACTGCTGATGAGGTGCTCGAAGATGTTAAAAGACAACTGGATCTGTTCAAAAAACACAATGCTGGTTTTATCCTTTCTTCTGGCTGTGAGTTCCCGCCCAATGGTAATTTACTAAATGCTGCGGCAATGGTGGAAGCTTCCAGACGATACGGGCGCTGGTCGATAAAGTAATTTTCAAACAAATTAAGTACAGAAGCGGAACAATTCAATATAGCAATAAAAGTGAATTAAGTCCAGGTGATCAATGACAAGTTCAATGATTAACAGATAGGAAAGTGATCGTATGACAATACAAATTGATATTTTTTCTGGTTTTTTTGGTGCCGGTAAAACCACATTAATTAAGAAGCTGATCGATGAAAACGTGTATTCTAAAAAAATAACGCTGATTGAAAATGAGTTTGGCGAAATTCCAATCGATGGGGCATTTCTAAAAAAATACAACATTGAAATAAAGGAAATCAAGGCCGGGTGTATCTGTTGTTCTACCGTAATTGATTTTACCAATACTTTGCGAGAAATCATTAAATCGAAAGAAACAGAAAGAATCATCATTGAACCGTCGGGAGTTGGTAAACTGTCTGAAATCGTCAAGATTGTCAAGAAACTGGAAGAGGATGATGACATTCATCTCAACCTGGTGATTGCTGCCGTCGATGTGACCATGTATGAGGAATTCACCGAGTTGTTCAGTGAGTTTTATGGGGACCAGATCAGTCATGCCAGTACCATTCTCTTAAGTCGAACCCAGAATGTCGATGATGAGGAGTTAGGCAAGGTTGTTTCGAAAATACGGGAGATCAATGAGACCGCATCGATTGTAACCACGCCCTGGGATGACTTAAGTGGCGTTGAGCTGCTCGGTCTTTCCGAAGCGGATGGACAACAAATTTCCCGGGATGAGGATTTAAGTGCGTTTGATCTGGAATTTGATGATGACCACGATCACGACGATGACGATCATAATCATGATATATTTACAAGCTGGGGCATCGAAACGCCAAAGATATTTCCGGTAATTAAGTTAAAAAGCATCTTTGAAAGTTTGAAGGATGAGGCGGTTTTTGGAAAAGTGGTCCGATCAAAGGGCAAGGTACAGATTGATACAGTTAATTGGGTGGAGTTTGACTTTGTTCCCAATGCCCTGGAAATCAGAGCGTCCGAACCCGATGAAATCGGGCGGATTACCGTAATTGGCCATGATCTGAATCAGGCTATTCTGGACACCGTTTTCTGATATGCGTATCAAAGTGATTGCCTGCGAGGTCATGCAGGCGGAAATAGAGAATCTGATGCCGATTCCGGATCGGGATTTTGAATTTGTCTCGATGGACTTTCATTTATACCCCCAGAAGCTAAAGGTCGAGCTCCAACGGCTTATTGATGCTTCCCAGAATTATCAAAAAATCATCCTGGCTTTTGGTTTGTGTGGTGGGTCTGCTAATGGTTTAATTTCTAAAACAAGTGAACTGATTATTCCCAGAGTACATGACTGTATTTCGATCTTTATGTGCTCAGATACCTGTAGAGCCTTTGATTTTCAAAAAGAAATGGGAACTTTTTATCTCAGCAATGGCTGGATGATTACTGAAAAAAGTATTCTCTCGGATTATCAGCGTATTTATGACCGTTTCGGTGAAAAAAAAGCCAGACGGATGTTGGAAAATATGTATGATGGCTATAAAAAAGTGCTGTTTATTGAAACATCAGCAGAACCCAAGGATATGGTAATTGAGCAATCCCGAGAAATTGCAAAGCTGTTTGAGGCGGAATATCAGACGGTTAAAGGTGAAATCGGCTTTATTGAAAGAATTATAACCGGTCCCTGGGATGAAGATAACTTCATAACGCTGCTCCCCATGCAGGAAATTTCCGATGCGGATTTTTCAAAAAATGCGAGAAGCGCGTAATACTTCAAAACTTATCGAAGCCAGCAAATAATAAGAAATGAGGAATTTTAGATGAATGATTTAACCCCAAAAGAACGGATCCTCCGTTCCTTAAATAAAGAATCCGTTGATCGGGCACCGGTTATCTGTCCCGGTGGGATGATGAATTCAGCCATCGTTGATGTAATGAATAAAACTGGCCACACCTTACCGGATGGCCATCACAATAGTCAATTGATGGCAGAAATTGCCAATGACGTTCAGGAGAACACCGGTTTTGAAAACTTCGGTATTCCCTTTTGCATGACCGTGGAAGCAGAGGTACTGGGCAGTGAAATTAATTATGGCACCCTGGCCTGTGAACCAAAAATACAAAAAGAAGTGTTTCCTTCGGTTAAAGATGTCATTTATCAGGACTTGGGAGCGATGGCCAAAAATAAACGGGTTAATGCGATTATTGAAGCAACCTATCAGTTGTCAAAAGAATATTCAGACATACCGGTATTTGGCAGTATCACCGGGCCGCTCAGTACCGCTGCATCACTGGTTGACCCGATTCCGTTTTTAAAAGAACTCAGAAAGAATCCCGCCGAAGCCCATCGGGTGGTTGATTATGCCACCAATCATATTATCGAATTGGCCAGGCTAATGGTGGAGAGCGGCGCCAGTGTGATTACCATTGCTGATCCCACTGCCACCGGAGAAATCCTGGGACCGGCGATGTTTGATGAATATGCGGTGCGCTATCTCAATAAGATCATCGATGCGATTCATGAAACCAATACCCCGGTCATTGTCCATATTTGCGGAAAAATGAATGCGGTCAGAAAATTTGTGCCGGCAATTAAGTCCGATGCGATCAGCACCGATTCCTCCATCAGCTTGAAAAAGTTGAAAGAAGACTATCCTGAATTAACCACCATGGGGAACCTCAGTACCTATCTGCTGGAATTTGGCGAAGCCGAAAAGGTTGCCAGACAAACCGAAAAACTTAAATTGGATGGCATTGATATTATTGCGCCAGCTTGTGGACTCAGTACCTCCACACCACTGGCAAATATTACCTCAATGACGAATCAGGCAAAGGGGGCGTAACGATTATGGTAAAAGTAAATTTTATCGGCGAGAACAAAGCTATTCTGGTGGAAAAAGGCACGACGATTTTAGCAGCGGCCCAAAAACTTGGAATTGTTATTGAATCGCCCTGTAATTCGGAAGGGGTTTGCGGAAAATGTAAGGTTAGAATATCCGAAGCAAGTCTGAAAAATGTGGAAGAATACGGAAAACATCAATTGTCAGAAGAGGAAAAGGAACAGGGATTTGTGCTTTCATGTCAAACTTCTGTGACCGGTCATGTTGATGTTAAGGCCATTGCGAAAAATCGTAATAAAACCCTGCAAATATTAAACCACGGTCAGAGCTTTGATATCGACGTCAATAGTTTTATTAAAAAAGAATATACCAGCAATGGAAAGACGATTGTAACTGCCGGTGGCAAGGTTTTAGGTGAGGAAGAAGGGGACACTACGACCCAGAATTATGGCGTCGTTGTTGACATCGGAACGACCACGCTAGTGGCAACACTTGTCAATATTAACACTGGTGAAGAACTGCACTCCGTCTCAGCCCTAAATCCCCAAAGCCAGCATGCTCAGGATGTTTTGTCGCGGATTAAATTTGCCTCTGATGAAAAAGGGCTGGATGCGATGTACTCAATGATTATAAAGGAATTGAACAAGCTGATTGAAAAAGCAGCCAGACACACTGGTGTTTTACAAAAGCATATTTATGAAGTGATTTTTAGTGGCAATACCTGTATGATACATTTGGCTGCCAACGTGAATCCTTATTCATTGGGTAAATACCCCTATACTCCAGCCATTACCGGGGGAAGCAGCTTAAGCTACAAAGAACATCTCCTGGATATTTCCAGGCTGGGATCAATTTATCTACCGCCGATTATATCTTCCTTTGTGGGGCCAGATATCACATCCGGTGTTTTGGCAACCCGGCTTCAGGATAAAGAACAGGTTACTTTATTTGTCGATATCGGAACCAATGGTGAAATGGTTTTGTCAGATCATGGCGCCTTAACGGCGACCTCAACCGCCGCCGGACCGGCATTTGAGGGAATGAATATTTCTTATGGAATGCGGGCTGAAAAAGGCGCAATTGAGTATTTTGAAATTGACGATCATGGCGAGATTGACATCCGAACCATTGAAGATGGCGAAGCTATTGGTATTTGCGGCAGCGGTCTGTTGGACATTGTGGGGGAACTCGTGGTTCATAAGGTGATCGACAAACGGGGCAGACTGGCATCTCCAGAGAATACTGATTTGAAACAGAGCCTCAGAAACAGATTGGTCAAAATCGATGGAAAAATAGCCTTTGAGGTTGCCAGTGGGGTATACCTTACACAAAAAGATATCCGGCAGGTACAGCTGGCTAAGGGCGCAGTGCGAGCAGGTATTGAGTTTTTAATGGATGCAAAGCAACTGCGACCCGAAGATGTTGACGAGATTCAAATTGCTGGTTCGTTTGGCTTTCATCTGCGGGCTAAGAGCCTGATAAATATCGGACTGCTACCAAAAGAATTTGAAGGCAAAATTGACTTTGTCGGCAACACGTCAAAATCCGGAGGACTGGCTTTTTTACTCAATCAGAAATATCGCGATGAGATGGAAAGCCTGGTTACCGAGATTGATGTCATTGAATTGTCCAATGGCGAAAATTTTGATCGGATTTTTGTTGACTGCCTGTCTTTCGACAAGAAGAGTGCCTGAGCTCAAGTAAATTAATGAATACAGAAAAAACTGTTCCAAGGTTCAACTGACAAGTGGATTGTGCATGGAAACAGTTTTTTACTATTAAAACCACAAGGGATTTCAAGTTACTCCTCCGGACGATACGACTGATGGAAGAATTTGGATTATCCGGATATTAAAAAATGAGGTCTGCAGAAGTCGAAGCGCTTTGGTCAGCAGTTACGATCAAATGTTTATCGATTAATCAGATCGGAATTATTTGTTATAAATATAAAAAACCAGTTGACAAATAGCTGAAGATACGTTATATTTGTTTCATATTAAACACATAGGATATATATGCAATATATTTTTTTAAGGAGGCAAAGCAATATGTTGAAAAATGAATTATGCACTTTATCTGGGAGAAATTTTTCCATGTGTTGCAATAGCACCGACTATCGGAACGATTGCTAAGCATGATGAGATATTGCATTTGTCATTCCATTTAATGGCATTTGAATATTTCTTAAGAAAGGAGCTGCATCGTTGAGCAAGTCAGAGAAGAACTTTTTTAAAAGAATATTCGATAAAAATCACAAAGAAAAAAATGAACGGTCAAAAGAATTAAATGACCATAATCAAAAAATAGCAGAAAGAAATGAGAGGTTAACTAACGTGAGCGAAAGAAAATTAGGATTCGATACATTACAGGTCCATGCAGGACAGACCCCAGACCCAGTAACCGGAGCAAGAGCTGTTCCTATTTATCAGACAACTTCATATGTATTTAAAGACACGGCCCAGGCAGAAGGTCGCTTTGCCTTAACGGATGCTGGTAATATCTACAGTCGTTTAACTAACCCGACTACTGATGCATTTTAACAACGGGTTGCCGCCTTAGAGGGTGGTTCAGCCGGACTGGCAACAGCTTCTGGGGCCGCGGCGATTACCTATGCCATTCAAAATATTGCCAGTGCTGGAGACGAAATAGTCTCAGCCAGTACTCTTTACGGCGGAACCTATCATCTTTTTGCTGAAACACTACCTAAATTTGGTATCAATACAATCTTTGTCGATCCGGATGATCCGGAAAATTTCAGAAAAGCCATCACTGATAAAACAAAAGCATTGTTTATTGAAACCCTTGGAAATCCTGGTATTAACGTTATCGATTTTGATGCAGTTGGCAAGATCGCAGCTGAAAATAAAATTCCTTTAATCGTTGATAATACCTTTGCCACCCCATATTTATTCAAACCACTGGAACACGGTGCCAACGTCGTTGTTCATTCAGCGACAAAATTTATTGGCGGTCATGGAACATCCATCGGTGGAATTATTGTTGATGGTGGCAACTTTGACTGGACCAGTGGAAAATTCCCGGATTTCACAACACCGGACAAAAGCTACAATGGCATCAATTTTGCAGATTTGGGCCCGATTGCCTATGCAGTTAAGATTCGCGCTCAATTGTTGAGAGATACCGGAGCTTCATTATCGCCATTTAATTCCTTCCTGTTTTTACAGGGGCTGGAGTCTTTATCCTTAAGAGTGCAAAAGCATGTTGATAATACTAAAAAAATTGTCGAATTTCTGGAAAATCATCCCAAAGTCAAAAAAGTAAATTATCCTGGACTCAAATCAAATAAGTATTACGAGCTGGGTCAAAAATATCTGCCATTGGGAGCCGGTTCCATCTTTACATTTTCCATTGATGGTACGATTGATCAGGCTAAAAAGTTCATTGACAGTCTGGAAATTTTCTCACTTTTGGCGAATGTTGCCGATGCAAAATCCCTGGTTATTCATCCAGCTTCGACTACCCATCAACAGTTAAGTCCTGAAGAACAGGCAGCGGTTGGATTTGCTCCGGATGTGATCCGTCTATCTATTGGTGTTGAGGATGTTGATGATTTGATTTACGATATTGAACAGGCTTTGGAAAAAGCACTGCAAAAAATAACTCCCCCTCAAAAAATTTGATTTTAAAACTGTAAGAATGGACATCTGCTGTTATTACCAAGGCAGCAGATGTTTTCTTTTCGGGCTGATTAAGTTTTCAAATATTTACAAAGAATCCTTAACGATAAATGAATTGAGGTGTCACTATGCCAATTTGTGTAAAAGAAGGTTTACCGGCCATTGAGACCCTTGCCAGGGAAGATATTTTTATCATGACTGAGAAACGGGCGATACATCAGGATATTCGAGTGCTTAATCTATTGATTGTCAACCTCATGCCAACAGTGATTGCAACTGAAACGCAACTGCTTCGTTTGCTCAGCAACACCGCACTCCAGTTGAATATCGAATTTTTAAAAATTTCTGACCAGCTGACTGGGGATAAAACTGCAGATCATTTTAAACAGTTTTATCACAGTTTTAAGGAAATAAAAAACAATCACTATGACGGGATCATAATTACAGGAGCACCGGTTGAAAAACAAGAGTTCGAAGCAGTTGCTTACTGGCAGGAGTTGTGTGACGTGTTGGAATGGGCTAAGACGCATGTTTTTTCTTCACTCTATATTTGCTGGGGGGCTCAGGCGGCACTCTATTATCATTATGGTATCAAAAAGTCTGTCCCGTCGGCTAAGATTTCCGGAGTTTGTGCGTATGATGTAAATAATCGTCGACATCCCATTGTCAGGGGATTTGATGATTTCTTTTATGCTCCGCATTCCCATTATACTGCGATCGCCCGGGAAGATGTACTGACTATACCACAGCTGGAAATACTGGCTGAATCGTCGGAAGCAGGTGTCTATTTGATTTCCGATATTACGAATCGGCAATTGTTTGTTACCGGTCACTGTGAGTATGATCGGGTAACTTTAAAAAATGAATACATACGGGATTATTTACAGGGTTTAAAACCAGATGTACCTAAAAATTATCAGCTGAAAGGCGAATTGGGGATATCGGATCAGACGACCTGGAGTAGCCATGCTACCCTATTGTTTGCCAATTGGCTGAATTATTACGTTTATCAGCAAACACCCTATCATTTAAAGGAGTTGAGTTTTTGACACATAAAGAGATAATACTTGCAGGGATAGCCCTTAAGAAGACCCCGCGGCTTCCTGCTATGATCCTTTCGAGCGGGGTTTGGACAGATTATCGCAATGGTTTGACCCTTCAGGATGTGATGATCGGACAACCGCAAAAAATTGCCCAGACGATTATTGATGACAACAAAAAAGTTGGCTCAGATGTAGTTTGGGTTGCTGCTGATTGTAGCAATGTGATTGTCAAAGCTCTTGGGGGAAAATGCACCTTTAATCTGCTGGGAGAAGCATCTACGATCGATGAGCCCCTGGTTACCCGACCCGAAGATGTTGATCAGTTAAGGGTAGAGGATTTGGAGAATTCCCGGGAGATTGCTAACCTGCTGGAAACAGCCAGAATTGTTGTTGGTGAAATTGGTGACGAGTACCTGGTGGCAGTCAGTCAATGGGGTGCATTTACCCTGGCTGGGCAGCTGCTGGGGATGGATAATATGATGAAGACAGCCTTAAAGGATAAACCGGGACTAAACCATATCATGGAATTTACGGAGAGACTCCTGTTAAAATACTGGAATTTGTTCATAGATGCCGGAGTCGAAATGGTCAATCAGGCTGAGCCGCTATCATCCGGTGATGTCATTTCAGCAAAGCTATTCAGAGAAGCATCCTTTCCCCGCATCAAGTCGGCCAATCAGGCTATCAAACGCATCAGCACCCGATCTCTGCACATCTGTGGCAATACGACAAAGGTTCTTGACTTAATTCCCGAGACCGGAGCCAATTTATTTTCGATGGACTACAAGGTCAATTTAAACGTAGCCAGAGAAAAACTGTCCGGAAAAATGGCCTTTGGCGGTCAGTTGGATCCAATTCGGGTGCTGCTGGAGGGGACCCCGGAAGAAATTGAAGCGGAGTCACTAAGCTGCATCAGAGATGGTGGAGCAACAGGATTTGTGTTGATTCCGGGTTGCGATATTGCACCGCAAACCAAACTTGAAAATGTTCAGACAATGATTCAGACGGCGCATCATTTTGATGTGACAGAAATATATTAAAAAGTTTGAAGGAGACAAGCATGAGTAAGTATAGTAATTTAAATTCACAGTTGATTCACGGCGGTATTGATGGCGATGAAAAAACCGGAGCCGTAAATGTCCCTATTTTTCAGACCTCCACCTATAAGCAGGATGGGCTGGGAAAAGATCGGGGTTACGAATATTCCCGATCGGGTAATCCCACCCGGGAGGCTCTTGAAGCCCTGATTGCCGAATTGGAGGGGGGAATAGCTGGCTTTGCCTTTGCGTCTGGCATGGCAGCTACTACGGCGGTACTCAGTCTTTTTAAAACTGGTGACAAAGTAATTATTTCCAGTAATGTCTATGGCGGTACCTTTCGGGTGCTCGATAAGGTCTTTAATAACTTTGGATTAACCTATGAAATTGTAGAAACAGCCGATCTTAAGCTGCTTGAAGACAGTTTGACCGAAGACGTTAAAGCAATTTTCATCGAAAGTCCGGCCAATCCACTCCTTACCATTACCGATATTGCGGCGGTAGCAGAGATTGCCAGAAAGCATGGCGTTTTAAGTATTGTCGACAATACCTTTATGACTCCCTATCTTCAAAGACCGATTGCCTTAGGGGTTGATATTGTTGTTCATAGTGCGACAAAATACCTGGGTGGTCATAGTGACTTAATTGCCGGTCTGGCGGTTGTCAATGACGAAGCCCTGGCAGAACGGCTTTGGTTTATTCAAAATGCCACTGGCGGAGTATTGCAGCCATTTGATTCGTTTTTGTTGATACGGGGCATTAAAACTTTGGGTGTGCGAATGGATCGACATATTGAGAATGCTACATTCATTGCCGAGGCGTTACAAAAAACGCCTGGGGTTAAGGCCATTTACTATCCCGGCTTACCGGATGGTCAGGGGTATGCGATCAATAAAAAACAGGCTGACGGACCAGGTGGGATGCTCTCCTTTGAGTTGGATGAAAAGTATAATATCAATAAATTTGTGGAGTCGCTGACATTAATAACCCTGGCCGAAAGTCTGGGCGGCGTTGAATCCCTGGTTTGCCATCCTTCCAGTATGACCCATGCATCGATTCCCTATGAAATCCGGCAAAAAGTCGGCATTGTTGAAAACCTGATTCGTATCTCGGTTGGGATTGAGGATAAACACGATATTTTAGCGGATTTGGAACAGGCATTTGCGAAAAGTTTAGAGGCATAAGATGGCGTATTATAATGATATCAGAGAATTGATTGGCAATACGCCAATGGTGAAGCTTAACCAGTTTCAGGTCAAAAAAGGGGTGAATATTTTTGCCAAACTGGAACTCTGGAATCCTGGCGGCAGCGTCAAAGATCGGATTGGGGTAGCGATGATTGAAGATGCCGAAAAAAAAGGGTTACTTAAACCAGGTGGCACAATCATTGAAGGCACCGCCGGGAACACGGGTCTCGGCGTGGCCCTGGCCGCCATCAATCGCGGTTATCGGGTAATCTTTGTGGTGCCAACTAAATTTTCAGTGGAAAAACAGACACTGATGCGGGCCTATGGTGGAGAAATTGTGAACACGCCCCGTGAACTGGGAATGCAAGGAGCTACGAGCAAGGCCCGGGAGTTGCTGAAGTCAATTCCCGATGCTATTTCGCTACAGCAGTTTGAAAATTCATCTAATCCAGGTATTCATTACGACACCACGGGGCCGGAAATTTTTAATGATCTCGACGGAAACATTGATTATCTGGTGGCTGGTGCTGGCAGTGGCGGCACCTATTCCGGGGTGGTGCGTTATTTGAAAGAAAAAAATCCCAACATCAAAGGGATTTTAGCAGATCCCTACGGTTCAATCATGGGCGGCGGGACAGCCGGTTGCTATGATATTGAAGGGATAGGCAACGACTTTATTGCCAACACAATGGATATGACCCTGGTTGACGAGGTTATCAAAGTGGATGATCGAACCGCCTTCGATTTGGTGCGATTACTGGCAAAAAAAGAGGGCATTATTGCCGGAACTTCATCTGGAGCAGCACTCTACGGGGCACTCAAACTGACAGAAAAAATTGAGCAAGGCAATATTGTTGTGATCTTTCCTGATCGTGGCGACCGTTATTTCAGTAAGAATTTGTATGAGTAGGGAATCAAGATAAAAAAAGTGATTTTAGCTTTAATTTATAAAGCTTCGGTTAGATGATTCGAACCGAAGCTTTTTGTTCTCCTAAATTGTTTGTTAATGATGCAACGACTGTGATTGGGATAAATGGTTGGGGCATCCCTGGCAGGTAGTTTTCTGGCAATGGTCGGCAAGGATTTTCTGCAGCGCACAGGCACTACTGCTGTGGGAACGGACAATTGCAGTCCCGGTTTTTTCGCCGCTTTTGATGGCATTGTGAATCATCTTGTGCGATACCGTATTGGTAAAAAGTACGAGCAGGTCGGGGCTGCCAATCACATTTTTCATATCTGCTGGCATTTGGGTAAAAACCTTAACCTTATACTGATAGCTTCTGCATATTTCTTTATATTTGCATACCATTCGGTCATGCCCTCCAATAATAACAATCCCCATAATTCAAACCTCCTCATATTATTCATATAATTATTATATGAATAATATGATATCATAAATCGGACAGCTGTTCAAGGATTTATCGATAATTGTTAAAAATTAGTTAACAACAATTATTAAAAAAAACAGCGTCGCAATTTAATACATCAAGTATTTAAATCAAGTATTTAAATCAAGTGTTTAGTTGTCAAGGCGATCATCTTCGCAGACAAATGAAAAGGAGCCAAGTTCATGGATACTCGGATCTTGACCGCATAATGAACAGCTTGTATCTTTTTTAAAACTAAAAAGATCAAATGAGGTTGCCAGGGTGTCAATCATTAAAAGACGTCCGGTTAAATTGGGAGTGAGACCAAGCAATTGTTTTATGGCTTCAACGGCCTGGAGTACCCCAATCACCCCGGGCACCGGGCCTAACACACCGGTTTCAGAGCAACTGCCAGCAGTCTGACCATCAGTTTGAGGAAACAGACAGCGAAAACAAGGGCCGTCATCAGGAATCAAGGCGGTTACCTGACCGTAATATGACAAGGCACCAGCTTCAATCAGCGGCTTATTTTCCAGATAACAGGCATCATTGAGCAGATAACGGGTTGGTAAATTATCCAGACCGTCAATGACCAAATCATGCTGGCTAATTAAAGCCCGGGCATTTTCAGTACTGAGAGCTTCGGGATAAAGCGTTATATTCAGCTTGGGATTAATTGACTTAAGGGCGATCCGGGCCGATTCAACTTTTAACAGGCCGATTCGGGAACTGGAATGGAGGATCTGGCGATTCAGATTACTGATTTCAACCTGGTCAAAATCGATCAGGCTCAGGTGAGCAAGTCCAGTCATGGCGAGAACCAGATTGGCCGGACATCCCAGGCCTCCGGCACCGACGGTTAAAACTCGGGCAGATCTAAGCTTGTTCATATCAATCGTTTGTGATAAATCCGTGGGCGGACAAGGGGTCTGACTGGTGGTAAACTGATTATCAAAAATTAGGCTGATCAAGTCATAATAAAAGCCTGCTGTCTGCTGCTCGCCAATATTTAGACAGGCTTTAGCCAATTCGATTGGCAGCAGGGTGCCTGAAAAGGCGGCACAGAGATCAGATCCAAGCATATTTAATTCATGAGTTATGGCCTGATGATCGGCAAAACCCTTTTTTTGCAGGACGTCTAGAAATAGCTTCATGGCGGCCTGATCGTGACAATAGTTGAAGCATCCCTGCCAGGCGTCACAAACTGAAACTAGGGTCGGTGTAAAGGCTCTGGTGAGAGAATCACTGAGAAGCGATTCTGCCAGCTTGCGGCAAAAGCGGTTGTTTCCCTGGATCAGGTTAAAATCAGCAGGCGTCGTGACGGTTTTAACCAACTGGAGGGTGATATCCGGGTTTAGATCCCGCAAGTTTTCACAAACGGGTTCCCAATTGTCCGGGTTACCAAGAAAGCAGTCAATCTGACCAATGCCCATGGCAACCAGGTAACGAAGCAGCAGGTCGGCGATCTTAAGATCTGGAGCACAAACCAGTATTTTTGTCGTCAGCAGTTTTTTTTGGCCAGCACCACCGATTTCTGGCATAATGATCTGACGCAGATAGCGTTTAATCTGGGCAGGGTCGGTTAATCCTTCGGTTGGAGCCTGATTCCCGTTGGGGGCAGCGTCCTGATCAGTCGCTTCGATCCTCTTGATTGCTGCTCCTTGCTGCTGATAGTTTTGAATGGCATCATGGAGGGCATCGGCGGCAATGTTCGAGCACAGTAGCTTTTCAGGTGGCAAACCGCCAAGTGCAGTCGCGACATCGGCATTGGTAATTTGAAGGGCTGCGGCAAGGGTTTTTCCGTTGGCCATTACGGTAAGCATGCTACTGGCGGCAATGGCTGCACCGCAACCGAAGGTTTTAAAACGCACTCCTGTCAATCGCTGATCTGAAACTTTTATATAAATTGTAATTCTATCACCATCGATCGGATTACCGGCGTGTCCCACGCCATCAGGCGTGGCAAAATCGCCAACATTACGGGGATTGGAAAAATGATCGAGTACTATCTCGTTGTACATGATATACCTCCTACGCATATATCACAATTATACTATGGAATTAATATGATATACAACTGAATTGAATGATCTTAAGTAAAAGAAAAAATTATTGATGTGATCGAATAGATATGTCGAATCACCTTGACATTAACAGGCGAATCGGTTAGTATTGACTAAACATACTGAATCACTATGAATTGATATAAGAATGGAGAATGATATGGATTTTGAAACATTATGCATCCATGGTAACAATAATAAATATGATAACACCGGAGCCATCAGTGTCCCGATTTTTCAGACGGCTACCTTTGCTCATCCTGGGGTTGGCGAGAGTACTGGTTATGATTATACCAGACAACAAAACCCCACCCGGGAGCATCTCGAAAATATCCTGACCCGGATGGAAGAAGGTGTCGATGCGATGGCTTTTTCATCGGGGATGGCAGCCATCAGCGCAGTGATGGAAATTTTTTCCCCGGGGGATCACATCATCGCCTCGGACGATCTTTACGGTGGTTCCCATCGGCTTTTTCATCACATTTCGATTAAGAATGGAATCAGCTTTGATCTGGTTGACACTACCGATCTTTCGTTAATAGAGCCGCTGATCAGACCCAATACCAGAGCTTTATTTATTGAAACGCCGACCAACCCGATGATGCAGGTCACCGATCTGGCAGGTGTAGCCGAAATTGCCCGCAAACATCAGTTGCTGTTAATGGTTGACAACACCTTTCTGACTCCATATTTTCAGAAACCGCTGAAATTAGGTGCCGACATTGTTATTCATAGCGGCACCAAATATTTAGGGGGTCATAATGATACCATTGCCGGTTTTGTAGTCACCCGGGATAAAACCTTGGCTGACAAGCTGCGCTTTATTTTTAAAACGACCGGTGCAGGGTTAGCACCGTTTGACAGCTGGTTATTAATTCGGGGAATCAAGACCTTACCGATTCGGATGGATCGACAACAGCAAAATGCTGGTGTGATTGCCAGGTGGTTATGTCAACAGGAACGCATTAAGGCAGTCCATTATGTAGGTCTTGAAAGCCATCCCAGCTATGAGATTTCGAAACGTCAGGCGACGGGTTTTGGCGGGATGATCTCTTTTGAAGTGGACAGTGAAAAAACGGCTCACCATATTCTGGAAGGAGTAAAACTGATTCAGTATGCTGAAAGTCTGGGCGGAGTGGAGAGCTTAATCACCTATCCAATGCTGCAGACCCATGGCGATATTCCAGAAGAGCAGCGTGAAGCCAAGGGGATTAATAGTCGCCTGCTACGCTTGTCTGTTGGAATTGAAAGTGTTAATGACCTGATCGATGAGCTCGATCGGGTTTTAAAGGAGACGGTCCATTGAAGTATAACTTTGACGAAATTATCACCCGGGATAATACCAATTCCATCAAGTATGACTTTGCCCATCGGCGTGGCATGCCGGAGGGGCTTTTGCCACTCTGGGTAGCTGATATGGATTTTAAGACCCCAGCCCCGGTTGTCGAGGCCCTGGTTGAAAAGAGCAAGCATGGTATCTTTGGATATTCAGAAAGCGGCCAGGATTATTTCTTTATCTTAAAGGAATGGTTTAAAAGTCGGTTTGGCTGGAATATCCAGCCGGATTGGCTGGTGACCACCCCCGGAGTGGTTTACGCTATTGCCACTGCCATCCGGGCGTTGACTAGAGAAGGTGACAGCATCATTATTCAGCAACCGGTTTATTATCCCTTTGCCGAAATGATCACGGTCAATGAGCGGAATCTGGTAGTTAACCAGTTAGTTTACGAGGAAGGCCGCTATCGCATTAATTTTGACGACTTTGAAAAAAAGATCTTAGAAAATGATGTCAAGTTGTTCATTCTCTGCAATCCCCATAATCCGGTGGGACGGGTGTGGACGCAGGCAGAGTTGACTCGCCTGGGCGATATCTGTTTAAAACATGAGGTCATCGTCATTGCGGATGAAATTCATCAGGATTTTGTTTATCCGGGCTTTAAACATCTGGTTTTTGCTAATTTGAAGCCGGAATATTTAAGTAATACAATTACCTGTACCGCTCCCAGCAAGACCTTTAATCTGGCTGGGCTTCAGGTTTCCAATATTTTCATCGAGAACCGGGAGATCCGCAAAAAGTTTAGAAAAGAAATGCATAAAGGCGGTTATAATGAGATCAGCATTATGGGCATTGTCGCCTGCGCGGCCGCCTATTCCAAAGGGCAGAAGTGGCTGGAGGAATTAAAGGATTACTTATTTAATAACTTGAACTTTGTTAGAACGTATCTGGCAGAGCGGCTGCCCCAGATAAAACTGATTGAACCGGAGGGAACCTATCTGATCTGGCTGGATTTTTGTGAACTGGGCCTTAGCAATCAAGAACTGGAAGATTTAATTATCAACCGGGCGGGCCTCTGGCTGGATGCCGGGACGATGTTTGGTGCTGGTGGCGATGGCTTTCAGCGTATCAATATGGCGTCACCCCGGTTGATTCTGGAGCAGGCCCTTAATCAGCTGGAAAAGGCCATTAAAAATGACTTGTAAAACCAAATAAATAGTGAAATAAAAAGGCAGAGACTTCTAAAAAGAATGTCTCTGCCATTTTTGTTTAAGATCGGCCAAACGGTTCAGCGCCTCATAGAGGGTTGCTTCTTTTTTGGCAAAATGCAGGCGGATCAGGTGATTGACATCTTCCCTGAAAAAAGTAGAGCCGGGGACGGCCCCAACGCCGACATGTTCGGCTAACCAGGTACAAAAAGCCAGATCATCATCGGCTTTATAGGGGGATACATCAATCATCACATAATAGGCACCCTGGGGTGTACTGTAGCCAAGGCCGATATCATCAAGACCGTTTAAAAAGAGCTGCCTTTTGGCAGTATAGTGTTTGCGCAAATCAAGATAATAGTCATCACCAAATTGCAGCCCAACGGTGGCGGCTTCCTGGAGCGGTGCCGCGGCACCGACGGTTAAGAAATCATGAACCTTTTTAGCGACATCAATAATCGGTTCCGGAGCGATAATATAGCCTAACCGCCAGCCGGTGATGGAATAGGTTTTTGATAAAGAACTGCAGGAAATGGTGCGTTCAAACATCCCCGGTAGCGAAGCCAGATAAATGTGTTCATGGGGTTCGTAAACAATGTGTTCATAAACCTCATCGGTAATTACATAGGTATCATATTTTTTAGCTAAATCAGCAATAATCGTCAGTTCCTCCCGGTTAAACACCTTGCCGGTGGGGTTGGAAGGGTTGCACAGAATCAGCGCTTTGGGATCTTGTTTAAAGGCGGCTTCCAATTCATCGGTATTGAAGTTAAACGCAGGTGGATGAAGGGGGACATAGATCGGAACAGCACCGGATAAAATGGTATCCGCTCCATAATTCTCATAAAAAGGCGAGAAAACGATGACCTTGTCACCAGGATTGGCGACAGTCATCATCGCGGCCATCATCGCCTCGGTGCTGCCACAGGTCACTACAATTTCGGTTTCCGGATTAATTGATCGGCCCATTAACCGGCTCTGTTTTTGTGCCAGGGCTTCCCGGAAATTTTGCGCCCCGCAGGTAATCGAATATTGATGAGGCCCCTGACGGGAAGCTTTTTCCAGAGCCTCAAGAATTGGTTTCGGTGGATCAAAGTCAGGAAATCCCTGGGACAGGTTGACCGCATTATACTGATTGGAAATACGGGTCATCCGTCGGATTACAGAATCGGTAAAGTCAGCAGTTCGGTTACTCAGTGGTTTCATCATGCACCTTCTTTAAATTTCATAGATTAAGGTTCGCTCATCGATTAAGCGTTTTGCCTTATGAGTCGCCCGCTCCAAATCACCATCGTTTAAGATTGTGACATCACCAGGTTTTACACCTAACCGGGTTTTTAGCGCAGCAGCCACCCGTTCTTTTAATACTTCATCCGGTTCATTGTTGTCATCGGATTTTTCGATTTCCAGCCGATATTTAACCGAATGATTTTGTTCATATAAACGAATCAGGTATTCGCCGGTAATTCCTTCAGTTCCCCGGATAACAAACTCAATATCACTGGGGAAAACATTAACCCCAGAGACAATAAACATGTCATCCAATCGGCCATGAATTTTAATGCGGGCGTGGGTTCGCCCACAACTGCAGGGTTTGCGGTTGACTGAGCCAATATCACCGGTTTTGAAACGGATCAGTGGTCGGGCTTTTTTACGCAGGGTGGTGTAGACGAGTTCACCCCGTTCACCATCGGGTAAGGGTGCTCCGGTTTTTACATCCAGGACTTCAACCAGAATGTGATCCTCAGCGATATGGAGGCCATCCTTGGCTTCGCACATCCCGGCGCAGGCCCCGAATATATCTGATAATCCAAAAAAGTCATATAGCTCGGCATTCCAGACTTTTTCGATGGTTTCCCGGGTGGTTCCAATCGAGCCACCGGGCTCGCCGGCTACAATGATAGTACGAATGGCCAAATCCTTGGCAGGGTCAATGCCCATTTTAAGGGCTGTTTCGCCAAGATACAAAGCATAAGATGGAGTTGTCCAGATAATCGTCGGTTGGAATTCTTTTAAAATAAAAAGCAGTCGTTCCGATGGCACAGTTCCGGCCCAGATACAAAGGGCTCCCAAATTCTGGGCCCCGATGACATCCGGTCCACCGACAAATAGTGAAAAATTCAGAGCGTGAACATAACGGTCATGTTTACGCATCCCGGCACCATAAAACAGGCGACTTTCGACATCCTGCCATTCGTCGAAATCCTGTTTGGTAAAGGGGCTGAGGGTTGGCACTCCGGTTGAGCCGCTGGAAGCCGACACAAAAACGACATCATCTTCACTGACGGCAATCATGTCGCCTAAAAGCCCGCCTTTGGCCTGCCGTTCCCGTTGGGTGGCCTTATTGGTAAACGGGAATTTTTGAATATCTTCGAGCTGGTTAAAATCGGCTGGGGTCAGTCCGGCCGCATTAAAGGCTTCTTTATAATAAGCAGAATTGCTGTAGGCAAATGTCAGTATATCTTTTAATTCGCGACGCTGTAATTCTTCCAGATCTGCTCGTGGCAGGGTCTCGATTTTTTCATCCCAATATTTTTTCTCGCTCATAATTCCTCCTTGGTGGTATTCCAATTTTTTCGTATCAACTCCCATTTGGCATCCCGCTGTGCTGCCAGTATTTCAATGTCTGCATCGTCTAAATGTTTAAAGCGACCTTGTGATAGCAGATAATCTTTAATTGATGAAAAGTCGCGGGGGTTTTTATTAAGTGTAAACTGTCCGTTTTCGTATTCGGCCAGGTACCACAAACCGCAATCCATCATTTTTCTGGCGATATCAATCGTTTCATTGACGGGAATTCCCCAACCAATTGGGCAGGGGGCGACCACATGGATGTAGGCCGTGCCTTTTATTTTAGAAGCTTTTTCAATCTTATTGATAAAATCGGGAAGATTCCCGATACTGGCGGTGGCAGCATAGGAAATATTATGGGCTGCCACAATCTCAAAGAGATTTTTTTTGGGGCGTAGATTACCGTGAATATTTTCACCGCTGGGGGTTGTGGTTGTTTTGGCACCAAAAGGAGTTAAACCGCTTTTTTGGATGCCGGTATTCATATAGGCTTCATTATCGTAGCAGATATAAAGAATATCATCGTTGCGGTCAATGGCCCCAGATAAGGCCTGAATGCCGATATCGGCAGTTCCGCCATCTCCGGCCAACCCAACCGCTTTGAAATTCTTAATCCCAACCGCCCGGGCGCCAGCTTCCACACCAGTTAGCATTGAAGCGGTTCCGGCGAAGGTTGAAATAATCGAATTATTGCTAAAGCACAAATGTGGATAATTAAAACCAACTGCGGACATACAGCCAGCCGGGAGCACCGAGATGGCCCCCTCGCCCAGAACTTTAAGAGCGATTCGCACAGCCAGACTGCCGCCGCAACCAGCGCAGGCCTTATGGCCATAAAAAAATTCACTGTCCGTGATCGTTTTTGCGGTTATTTTATTACTCATTAATGGTCACCCCCAGTCCGATAAAATTAATGTGTTGGCCACCGGTTTGCAGATGGCGAAAGATTGTTTTGATGTTTTCGCGGCTGATATCACGGCCGCCGAGACCGGCAATGAAATTATAAGTTTCCAGACGCAAGCCATTCTTTGCAATAACCGAGTTAACATTGGTATAGACGGTGCCTTCATAACCAAAGGAAATGTCTTTTTCCAATACCCCGATGGCTTTAGCCGATTTTAATGCCACAACCAGATCTTCCTGGGGAAAGGGTCTTAAAAAACGGAGCTTGAGCAGGCCAACCTTTTCACCACGTTCACGTAATTCATCTACCACCTCCCGGCACAGGCCGGTGATGCTGCCCAGGGTAATTAAAATATAGTCAGCATTGTCAATACGATAACCCTGGGTTAGCCCACCATAGCTGCGGCCGAAAATTTCAGCAAATTTTGCATCGGTTTCCTCGATAATTCGTTTGCTATCGAGCATTGCTTGATGCTGGAGGTATTTGAATTCCATATTATTGTCGGGACCAACACTAAAAGCCAGATTTTTCGGGTTATCCAGACTCATTTTGTTCTCAGTTTGAAACGGTGGCAAAAAGCGGTCAGCAACCCCCTGATCTGGAATTTCCACGGTTTCGTAGGTGTGAGTCAGGACGAAGCCATCCAAATTGACCATAACCGGGGTTGATACCAAAGGGTTTTCGGCAATATGGTAACTTTGCAGGGCCATGTCTAGGCTTTCCTGGGCATCTTCCACATATACCTGGATCCAGCCGCTGTCAAGCTGCGAGAGGGAATCCCGCTGGTCGCCATAAATATTCCAGGGTAAGGCAGTGGAGCGGTTGGCATTCATCATCACAATCGGAAAGCGACCGCCGCTGGCATAGTGCAAACATTCCGCCATGTACAGCAGACCCTGTGAAGAGGTCGCCGTAAAGGTGCGGGCGCCCATGGCACTGGCACCAATGGCACAGGATAGAGCGGAATGTTCTGATTCAACATGGATCAGTTCGCTTTTTAAACTGCTGTCTTCCACCATTTCAGAAAGCCTTTCAACCACTGTTGTCTGCGGGGTGATCGGGTAAATCGAAATAACCTGGGGGCGGGCCAACCGAACCCCTTCGGCAAAGGCATCATTGCCTGATAAAAATGCTTTAGTCATTTGTTTCTACCTCCATTTTAATGGCTTGCTTGGGACAGACTTTTTCACAGATGCCGCAACCCTTGCAAAAGTCGTAGTCAATATCCAACCCATCAGTTGTTTTAAAAATAACGCCGTCGGGACAGTAAAGATAACATTGCAGGCAGTTGATGCATTCAGTCGTAACGATAATCGGACGTTCATTTCGCCAGCCGCAATTTTTGGTAACCAGATAGCCGGCTTCACTGGCAGTGCCTAAGGGGTAAGCTGACAATTTTTGGGGTTTCTGATAATGTCGTAAATAAGGCTTGCTCATTTAGTGAACCTCCTTAAAATGATCATAGGATTCTTGTAGAATCAACTGGTTTTTGGCTGCGTGGGTTGCCGGCAAATACTGATTACTGGCCTGCTGCAATGATAATAGCGAAACATCGTCAGAGATACTTGCCAGGGCTCCGAGCATTGCTGTGTTACTGAGGGGCTTTTTGATTATGTTAAGGGCAATCAGATTTGCATCAATTGTCTGGATCTGTGAAAAATCACGAAATTTTTCTGGGGTTGCGGTGTTAATCAGGGCGATGCCATCGTCTTTTAGATCGTTTAAATAATCAAAAGAGAACAAACTGTCATCCAGAAAGATTAAATAATTGCAGGTTTTAATTTCACTCCGATCGATAATTGCCTGCGTATCAATTTTATTAAAGGCCTGAATTGGCGCACCGCGGCGTTCGGGGCCAAAAGAAGGAAAAGCCAGCGAAAATTTATTGTCGATTAATGAAGCGGCTCCCAAAATTTTAGCAGCGGTAAAGGCCCCTTGCCCGCCGCGTCCATGCCATCGTATTTCAATCATATTGTTTCCTCGATTCTTAAGTAGTGTTTTATTTGCTGGTTTTATCCAGTTTTTTTGCGGATGAATCCCCAATAACCTGAAAGATCTGTACCAGCAGCACCAGAACGATCACACAGATAAACATCACTTCGGGTTCATAGCGCTGATAGCCGTATCGGATGGCCAGATCGCCAATTCCACCGCCGCCAACGGTTCCGGCCATAGCTGAAAAACCGATTAATGACACTGCAGTGACGGTAATGTTCTTAATCAGCGATGGTAAGGCTTCCGGCAGCAGAATCTTCAGTACAATCGATAATTTACTGGCCCCAGAAGCAATGGCAGCTTCCAACACGCCATTATCAACATCGGAAAAGGAGGCTTCAGACAGTCGGCCAAAAAAGGCGATGGCCGCTACTGCCAGGGGAATGACCACAGCATTGGGACCGATGGATGTATGCACGATCGCTTTTGAAACGGGAATCATCAATACCAGCAAGATCAGAAAGGGGATTGAACGGGTGATATTAATAATGACGCCGACAATTTGGTTGATGACCCGATTTTTGAGAAAAAGTGTATTCGATGTTAAAAATAATAACAGCCCAATACTGCCACCAATGATGATGGCGGCCAACAGGGACGAAATGACCATTTGCATGGTTTGACCAAAGGTTAGAAGCAGTGCTGCTTTTAAATCAAAGTCCATGATTGATTACCTCCAAATCGGCCGTATTTGCGGCAAGAAATTCGATTGCCAGTTTTAGTGGCTCAGTTTCACCAATTAATTCGACATAGAGTATCCCCAGTGGTAAATCGTTGATGTACTCCACCTTACCCAGCAAGATATTAAAACCAATCTGAAAGGTATTGGCAGCGTAATAGAGAATCGGGTTGTTGGCAGTGTCCCCCTTAAATGTGAGACGGATAATTGGACCTTGCATCTTGTCAATAATTTGCTCAGGTAAATTAAAATGACTGGTGTGACTTAATAACTGTCGGGTGAAGTCTTCCCGGGGTTTTGTGAAAATATCATAGACATCGCCAATTTCGACGACCGATCCCTTGTTCATTACCGCACATCGGGTACAGATACTTTTGATGACATCCAGTTCATGGGTGATGATGACAATGGTGATACCAAATTTTTTATTCAGGTCTTTTAATAAGCTTAAAATGGATGAGGTGGTTTCCAGATCAAGAGCGGATGTGGGCTCATCACAGAGCAGAATTTTGGCATCATTAGCCAGTGCCCGGGCAATTGCAACCCGCTGTTTTTCACCACCTGAAAGGTTGGCGGGGTAGGAATTGGACTTCTCCGATAAATTGACCAGATCCAGTAATTCTTTGACCCGGGTTTCAGTTTCCGCTTTTGATTTCCCTGCTGCCTTTAAAACAAAGGCAATATTCTGATAGACGGTTAGATTTCGGGCCAGATTAAAGTGTTGAAAAATCATCCCGATATTGCGACGGAGTATTCGCAACTGTGTTCTCCGATAATTGGTGACATTTTCGCCGTCTACCAATATTTCACCGGAGGAAACAGTCTGTAATAAATTGATGGTACGAAGCAGGGTGCTTTTGCCAGCACCACTTGAACCGGCGATACCAAAGATCTCACCCTTTTCAATTTTAAAATGGGCATCATTAACAGCCTCAAAAATTTGTTTGTGCTGTTTAAAGCTGACAGAGACATGCTTGAATTCAATCATAATCGTTACCTTTTTCTATAGGATTTAAGGCAAAAGCTCAGTTCTTTAAATTAACTGAGCTTTTGTTAAAATTTTAATAGTCAGATGGTCTTTGGAAAGAAACATATTGTTTGGTCGGATCCTCGATTACTTTTTTAAAGGCATCGGATTCGATTGCGGCAATGACATCTTTCGCAAAATCGGAATCTTTATCTTCAATTCGGACAGCGACACCATTGATGTAGCCCTCAGACAGTTTTTCATTATAAAGGGCATCAGAAAGGTTGAGTCCAGAACTGAGTGCATAATTACCGTTAATCACGGCAATGCCGACACTGTCAAGACTTCTTGGTAATTGAGGCGCTTCGATTTCGACAAACTGTAAATTTTTAGGATTGCTGGAAAGGGTGTTTTGAGTGGCTGTTTTAGGATCGACAGCTGGGTCGATGGTGATAATATTGGTTTGCGCCAAGACTCGAATAGCCCGGGATAAGTTAGTCGCATCATTTGGAATCGCTACGGTAGCGCCGTCTTCGATATCATTAATGGTTTTATATTTTTCGGAAAAAATTCCCATCGCAGCAGTGGGAACTTCTTTGATGAAGGTTAGGTCTAAGTTGTTCTCTTTGGCAAAGTTGGTCAAGTAAGTAGAATGCTGAAACAGGTTGAGATCAATTTCACCGGCGGCTAATGCTTTGTTTGGTTGAACATAGTCTGAGAATTCGACGATTTCAACGGTGTAGCCTTTTTCTTCTAAGGAAGGTTGAATTGCTTCTGTGAACATATCGCCATATGGTCCGGCACACACGCCTACTTTCAAAACCTTTGCTGGTTCGGTTGTGGCAGCACTTGATGAAGAACAACCTGTCAGGGCGATCAGCAAAATGCTTATAATTGCAATAAATCCGATAATTCGTTTAGTTTTCATTTGAGATCCTCTCTTTTCTAATCATAAAATTTTTATTTTTTTGGTTTATCTACTACATGTAATTACTACATCAGACAACACATGGATTTAGTCATGAGGTCACCACCTTTCATATCATAGTAATTTTATATGTTTAATGCGATTTATTATAACAGGAACCATTTGTTTTTGCAAGAATAAAACACACAAAACATATAAAAATAATATGAATAATGTTATTTATTTCATCAGCCATTTCTATTGACAATTAGCACGTTATTATATATAATTTATTACATATAGGAAAAGTATGAAAAGAACGTTGTTTGAAGGAGGAACTATTATGAAAAAACTACTCATTATAAAGACCGGATCATCGGATCAACATGTGATCAACAAATGTGGCGACTGTGATGTCCGCATTGCCCAATGTATCGGAATACCATATGATGATGTCCGGGTAATTTCAGTCTATGAAAATGCCGTACCAATTCTGCCGGACGATATTGCTGGCATTATTATTACTGGTTCCCCTTCAATGGTAACGGATTTGGAACCCTGGGGGGTAGCAACCGCGCAATGGTTAAAACAGGTTGTTAAAAAGAACATTCCTGTTTTGGGTATCTGTTTTGGACATCAATTGCTTGCCCATACCTTTGGTGGTTCGGTTGACTATCATGAACAGGGTGAAGAAAAAGGCGAGGTTGAGATTCATCTTACTGAAGATGGCAAGAAAGATCCATTGCTGGGGGTATTACCAGCCCGTTTTAGTGCATATTCGTCCCACTTTCAGACCGTTACCAAAATACCACCTGATACCGTGATATTGGCAGAAAATGATTTTGAGACGACTCATGCACTTCGATATAAGGAAAGCGTCTGGGGCGTTCAATTTCATCCAGAATGTGTAGGCGATGTATTTTGTAATACTATTGAACATAAAACATATGGTAAAGCCTTATTAAGGCGCTTTTATGATTTAGCTGTGACAGCACAAAATGATGAAAAAACAATGCGTTGGCACAATAGCTAGTTAGATTAGAATATGATAAAAGAGACGACAAAAAACAGGATTACTAAATCAAAGAGTCTAGCAATCCTGTTTTTTTATAGCGTCTCGTTCATGCTGCCGGTTCGATAGCCTTTTAAATCAAGGCTGATATAAGTGAAGCCAATGGTTTTAAAACGATCATGAATTTTACTGCGAATACCTTCATTAACTAAGGTTTCGAAACCGGCTTCATCGGTTTCGATCCGGGCCAGGTCACCGTGATAGCGGACGCGCACCTGATGGAAGCCGAGATCAAGAAGGTATTGTTCAGCCTGGTCGATCATCTGCAGGCGATCTGGGGTAATATTCTCGCCATAAGGGAATCGGGAAGACAGACAGGCAAAGGATTGTTTGTTCCAGGTGGGAAGATTCAATTCCTTCGACAGCTGACGGATTTCATCCTTGGAAAGCTTGGCAAATCGTAACGGGCTTTTGACACCTAACTCGGTTACCGCTAATAGTCCCGGTCGGTAATCACCATCATCGTCAGTGTTGGAGCCTTCAATAACGTAATTTAATTTCTGAAGAGTCACAATTTCTTTGATCTTGGTAAAAAGCTCGGACTTGCATAAATAACAGCGGTTCTTGGGATTATGGGAAAAACCTTCAATATCCAGCTCTTCCGAATCAATTATAAAGTGATCGACACCCAATTCTTCAGCATAGGCGGTGGCTTCCTGTAATTCGCGCTTGGGAAAGCTCTCGGACCGGGCGGTCACTGCAACCGCTTTTTTTCCTAAGACATCGTAAGCAACCTTTAGCAAAAACGTCGAATCAACACCACCAGAAAAGGCTACAGCGACACTTTCCAGTTTGCTCAGGTAATCTTTTAACGCTTGATATTTATTGGTCAGGTTATCCATAATACACTCCTTCACATTAATCATAGTAACTATATATGATTAATATTTTATGGTATTTTTAACCCGTTGTCAAGTGTGATTGTGGGGAATAAATGGCCTGAAGGAGGGAATTGCTTTACAGTCGTTGAATACGGATCGGATGAAAAAAACGCAGATAATCAACTTGAATGGTCTCGAATTTCTTTCCCGATGTTGATAAAAATATTTATTCATGTATACTGTTAGCAATGGTTTAATGAATTAAACCATTAAACGGAGGAAGGGAGTACCAGAAATGAGTAACGAGCAAAAAGCGCTGATTGAAATGTTCAAAGATTGTCAACCACTACTCACCGCCATCGGGGATGAAACCCGACAGTTAATCATGGTGGCAATTATGGAAAATGGGTGCTATCCTGGCATTCGGGTAGGAGAAATTACCAAAAAAGTCAATCTGTCCCGACCAGCAGTATCCCATCATATCAAAATCCTGATGGATGCTAAGATTGTTAATGTGAGTAAGCAAGGAACCATGAATTTTTATTATCTGGATCCGGAAAAAAGCAGGTTGCTGCACTTAAAAACATTGGTGGAGCATATTGAACTGTTAATGAAACAATGCAAGTAGTGTATCAAATTACATACTCAAAATAAAAAAAACAAAGGAGCAGAACATGATATTTTATTTTACCGGAACCGGTAACTCGTTGTATGTGGCAAAAAGGATTGGTGACGAGCTGGGTGAACGACTCGTCGATATAACCACGGCTATGAAAGAGAAATCTTTTGTTTATTCGCTTTCAGTCGATGAAAAAATTGGCTTTATTTTCCCGGTTTACTTTTATGGCGTACCTTCAATTGTAGCTGATTTTATCGCTGAGCTCATAATTGAACAAAATCTGGAAGCCCGCATGCAACCTTATGTATTTAGTGTGATGACTTGTGGCGGCGGAATGGGCGGAACGCCGAAAATGCTGGAAGATCTCCTGAAAAAGCAAAAGGTGTCGCTCGATGCTGCGTTTGAAGTTAAGATGGCCAGCAATTACATCATGATGTACCAGCCAACGGGGCCAGCGCTACAAAAGAAGATAAAGATTACAACAGATAAAAAGCTAACTGACATTATCGCAGCAATATCAAAGAAAAAGAAGGATGATAGCAACAAACGAAAAAAATCGTTTTTGACCAATATAGCTTATCCGCTATACGTCCATGGCCGAAAAACCAGGCTCTTTTATGCTGATGACAAGTGTAACGGCTGCGGAAAATGCGAGAAAATTTGTCCTGTTTCGGCGATTCAAATGGTTAATAACAAGCTGGTTTGGACGGCAAAACAATGTACGCACTGCACCGCCTGTATCAACCGCTGTCCCCAGAAAGCGATTCAGTATGGAAAGAAAACCCTTAAGTGGCGACGGTTTGAAAATCCCATCCTAAAATAATTAAGAATCCATAAATTTTTCCGTCTTCGTTCTTGACAGTTGGAGCCATACCAAATAAAATAAGAGATGTATAGTAAAATGATATTTAATTAAGATGGATTCTATATTGAAGTGTTTGTTTTTGGCAAAAAGCAGAAAGTTCAAAACGAGGAAGAAAAATGGAAGCCAATATCAAAGATCGAATAAAAAAACTGTTAGCCCTTGGTAGAAGTCCCAATCCCAATGAAGCAAATTACGCAATATTAAAAGCAAAAAAGCTGATGGTTGAATACAAGCTGACTGAACGGGAATTATTGCGCCATGATGAAAATCCGATTAAAGTGGATAGTGATATTTATTATACAACCCGCAGTGAGCATTGGATGACTGGCCTGGCGGATGTGATTTCGGAGAACAACTGCTGTGTCTTTTATATGGTCACGCCGTCCGGATCGCAACGCCATTATATTATTTTTCATGGTTACGAGGAAGATGCGCTGATTTGCAACAGCATTTTTGCCTATGCGGTTGATTGTGTGCGAACCCAGATCAAAGCGATAAAAAAAGTGATGAAGTTAAATGAGCAGCCAGCTAATATCATTAATGAAGCGTGTGAAACTTATGGTAAGGGTTTTTATGAAGGTTTGGATGACGCTTACACGACCCAGGAGTATGTGCATCAGGAGTGGGGGCTGGTGATGGTGGTCCCACCGGAAGTTAAAGCAATTCTTGAACCGATGGAACGTGCGCACATTAAAGAGAAGAATCATGATGATCATTATTCGTTTTATGCTCAGGGCTACCGCGAAGGCAAGGTCTTTACGACCCAAAATAAATTGGCAGATACAAAAGAAAAAACGACAGCAGAAGATAATCCAACGACAAATCAAGAAGCTGTCTGAAAATCAAAGGTAAGCAAAAAAACACCGGCACCTTGTTTTTAACAAGTTATCGGTGTTTTGTTGCGTGATACGGAGGATTATTATGTTAAAATAAAGAAAATAGACGGATCTTATAGCTCAGGTTATGGTAATTGAAAACAGGAAGCTGGCATTTTTTGTTTATCGGCGCGCAAATTGGATAAAAATATAAATAAGCCAATATACTTACCGATAAGGAGAATGATTGATGAAATTCAAGTATAAAATCGTAGCCCTGTTTGTGTCGGCCATTGTTTTAATCAACCTTGGAATCGGTATTTATGCGGTAAACAGCATGCAGAATAAAGTGCTTGATGCTGCCCGCTCCAAGCTCCTGAGTGATGCTGCTTTGGGCGAGGCTTTCCTGGATCAACAGATTCCCGGGGACTGGATTATTAAAGAGGGCGATTTGTACAAAGACTCGGTGAAAATGAATGATAATTTCGGAATTGTTGATCGAATCGGGGAGTTAACAGGGGATACGGTAACGGTCTTTCAAGATGATACCCGGGTTGCCACAAACGTAAAAGATGCAGAAGGTAATCGGGCGGTTAATACGCAGGCAACCGACGTGGTTAAAAAAACTGTTTTGGATCAGGGCGAAACATACATCGGTAAGGCCAATGTAGTGGGTGTCTGGAACCAAACAGTCTATAAACCGATCACCAATGCCAAGGGCGAGGTGATCGGCATCTGGTACGTGGGAATTCCCAATACCATCTATGACAAATTGGCTACGGATTTCAGAAATATGCTGATTTTATTTTCCATCGTGGCCGTTACGCTGGCGGGTATTGTCATTTGGATCATTACTGACCGGATGACCCGACCATTAGTGATGCTGGAAAAAGTCACCAATCGGGTAGCGCAAGGCGATCTGACGCAACAAGTTGAAACGGTCAAAAGTAAAGACGAAATCGGCGTATTAGCCGTGGCGATTGAGCGGATGATCGTTAATATGCGAACAGCTTTAAAAAAAATAGCGGATTCTTCGGAAGAGGTTGCCATGGGTGCCCAGAATATTTCCACGGCCAGCACATCCCTGTCGATTGGCGGCACGGAACAGGCCAGTTCCATTGAGGAACTGACTGCCTCCATCAACGAAATTGATGAGCAGACTACCATCAACGGCGAAAGTGTCAGTCAAGCTGTTGCATTGGTCCGTGATGCCCAGGCTAAGGTTAACAGCGGTGACCGGGAAATGCATAATATGCTGGCCTGTATGGATGACATTAATGATTCATCGCAGAATATCGGAAACATCATCAAAGTAATCGATGAGATTGCCTTTCAAACCAATGTATTGGCATTAAATGCCAGTGTGGAGGCCGCTCGGGCCGGGGAACATGGCAAAGGGTTTGCAGTGGTCGCCAGCGAGGTAAGAAACCTCTCCATCCGCACGACTGACGCAGTAAAACAAACCTCCAGTTTGATTGAAGCATCGGGAAAGAATGTCAAAATCGGTATCGAAGTGGCAAATCGGGTGTCGGAAGCACTGGACGAAATCAAAGCGAGTATGAAAGCCGTTGAAACCCGGGTTGAAGCAGTTGGCAAAGCATCAGAGCAGCAAACCCAAAATATTCACGAAATCAATTCAGGGATCAGTATTATTGCCAACGTGGTTCATACTAATTCAGCAACATCGGAAGAAACTGCCGCCGCCAGTCAAGAACTCTTTAACCAGGCTGAGATATTAAAAAGACAGACCAATCAATTTAAGCTTCAGTAAATCAGGGTAATTTTAAAAGGAATATCAGTGGATACAACAAAACAAAAGACTCAGAAAGCTAAGCATCTGAGTCTTTTGTTTTACTGGTTTGCAACGCTACTTTAGTTTTTCAACCATTTCTAATACTTCCCACAGCGATTTGCCCGATTCCTGGGCGATTTTTTTGACATCCTCATATTCCGGGGTAGCCCGGGTAATATCGCCCTGTTGGGATATTTTAATGGTTACTTCACCCAGTGGAGTTGCTATTTTTTTAAAATGCCGGTGCATGCAGGTTCGCTCAACCGGGTATTTGCGAATGCCGATGGTGGAGGTTTCCTTTAGAATAATTTCTTCAATCAGCGGCAGCCGGGCTTCGCTGCAGAGAACCGTCAGGTGGATGCCTGGGCGGTTTTTCTTCATATAGACCGGCGTGTAAAAGGCATCCAGGGCACCGTTTTGCAATAAAACTTCGAGGACATAGCCAGCCATTTCGCCAGTCATGTCATCAACATTGGTTTCTACCACCATAATGGTGTTGGCTTCAGATTTACGCCCCTGAATAATCCGCAGAGCATTTAAAACCCCAAAATCCTTGCCGCCAAAACCATAGCCGGTTTTTTCCGGAATAAAACTGGGGGTGGTCGGGGAATAGGTAGCCAATTCAGCGAGAATGGCCACCCCGGTGGGCGTGGCTGATTCACCGTCTATGGCCTTGGAATACATTTCGAAATTGGAATTACAGAGGATCTCTGCGGTGGCTGGAGCTGGTACCGGTAAGAGACCATGGGCACAGCGAACCCAGCCGCTGCCGACATTTATTTTGGAACCATAAACCAGATCCGGTTTTAAGGCATGATAACAGATGGCCGCCCCGACGATATCAACAATTGAATCGAGAGCGCCAACCTCATGAAAATGAACCCGTTCAACCGAAACATTATGAACCTTGCCTTCGGCGACTGCCACCCGCATAAAAATAGCCAGAGCAGTTTTTTTAACCTCGTCTGAGAGGGTTGAATTTTCGATGATTTCTTTTATATCGTTAAAGTGCCGATGATGGTGTCGGTCAGCTTCCAGGATAACATGACAGCGAGTGCCGGAAATTCCCTTTTTCATGGTTTGCTCGGCTTCGATACGAAACCCGCTGAGATTCAGCTTTTTCAGTTCAGCGTCAAGGTATGCTGGATCAATACCCAAATCAATAAAGGCACCCAAAACCATATCCCCACTAATACCGGAAAAACAATCGAAAAATAAAACCTTCATGGACAATTCTCCTTCTTTGGGCCACGCCCTGATGAAATTTCGCTTATGTTTATAGTTTGTTAATTTTTGATGCCATACAGGCAGCCCCAAAACCATTATCAATATTGACAACACCAATCCCGCTGGCGCAGGAGGTCAGCATCCCCAGTAAAGCCGAGATTCCACCAAAGCTGGCGCCGTAACCGATACTGGTGGGAACGGCGACGATGGGTTTATCGGTGAGTCCACCGACGACTGAGGCCAGAGCACCTTCCATACCAGCCACCACAATAATGACTTTGGCGTGATTGATAATTGGGACGTTGCCAAGTAGCCGATGAATCCCGGCGACTCCCACATCATAGAGTCGTTTGACCTGATTGCCCATCACCATGGCAGTTACAGCGGCTTCTTCAGCAACCGGAATGTCTGAGGTTCCGGCCGTGACGACAAGAATATAATCTTCGGTGGTTTTATATTCTTCCCGTTTGACGACCACGGAGCGGGCTTCTTCGTAATAAATAGCATCAGGGGTAATGGATTTGATGGTGTCGAAGACGTCCCGTTCAGCCCGGGAAGCAAGGATGTTGCCAGTGGATCGGGTCAGCATGTTTTCGACAATCCCCTTAATCTGGTTCAGCGACTTTCCGGGACTGTAAATCACCTCCGGATAACCGTTTCGTAGCTCCCGGTGATGATCCACTTTGGCATAGGAAAGGTCTTCATAGGGCAAGGTTTTTAGCAACTCCAGAGCGGTATTGACCTCGCATTCGTGGTTTTTGACGTCTTCCAATAATTTTGTTAATTGATCTACATTCATAATTGTCTCCATTACTGCTGATGAGTCAGCAAAATATTAAAAAATTTGTTAAAGTGACAAAATATAATTGGTCATTTCAGTTAAGGTCAGGTAGTTGCGGAACTGATTGGTGTTTATTTTAATCCCATTGGTCTGCTCCAGTTGGTTAATCAGATCAATCAGACCCAGCGAATCGCCGCCGAGATCAAAAATAAAATGACTGTCAAGCCCAATCATCGCTGGCGAAATTTTCAGAATATCGGCCCAGCAATTTGCCATCTCATTATATGGTCCATCCAGGGTTGATTCAGAAACGTTGCTTAAGGGAATGGCCAGATCATAATGATCATAGTCGCCGTTTTCCCAGGCAACAGCCAAAGCTAACCGGTTGATTTTTCCAGAGGTGGTTCTGGGTATTTCGTCAATCATCACACCCCATTTTATCGGAAGCTGCCAGGTGGCAGAAATAGACTGGCCAGCCAGGGTTAAAGTTTCCGGATTTTTGGAATCACTAAAGAGAATCAGACAGTTGTCCTGAGTATTCCGGTTTTTGCCCTGAACAACAATCAGGTTGGTATTCTCAGGCAAGGCCTGCTTGCCGGTTTTTTCCAGATCGGAGACCAGATAATTTTCACCGTTGACGATAATAATATCTTTATAGCGGCCAAATATATTCAACCAGCCATTTCGAAAAAAGCCCAGATCGCCGGTGTTAAAATAACCGTCTTCATCCACCCCGGTAGGGGTGTTTTTAGTTTTGGAATAATATCCCTGCATGACATTGGTGCCACGAATATGGATCAGACCCAGATATTCCGGATCCAAAACATTTCCGTTCAGATCTTTAATGACGACCTCATTACATTCGTCCAAAACACCTACTGACATCCGGCCGATGGTATCATCATCAGGATCACAGAAGAACAGTTTTTCGCCAATGGCAATGCCGCTGCCCAAAAAATAATCCATCCGGAAGGGTGAACCGTAGGGGGTGTAAGCCACACCCATGGTGGTTTCACTAAGACCGTAGGCTGGTTTTAAGGTATCCCGGGTCCAACCCATTGGGGCTGTTTGATCTTCGAAAGCGGTTAAGGAAAGGGGATTGACATCTTCGCCACCGCAAAAGCAGATATAAAGAGTGTCAAGATTTACTGCCCGATTCTGTTTAATGCCGACTTTCAGCAATAGTTCGATGCCAAAAAGGGCCGCTCCGGTGACAGTGGCGGAAAACTGCGAGAGCTTTTCCAGCCAGCGGTTGGGGTTTTTTACAAACTGCAGCGGGCTCATTAAATACTGAGGAAAGTTGTTGACAATCGGAACCAGATGATAGCCGACAAAACCAAAGCAATGGGATAGCGGCAGCCAGCTTAGATAGCGTTCCTGCACATTGTCGCGGACGATGATACTGCTGGCAACACCGCCTTCTTGGAGGTTGCGGGTAGTCAGAACAGCGCCTTTCGGATCCGAAGAGGTACCGGAGGTAAACTGAATCATTCCAGGATCTGTGTCACACACTGAAACAATGGTTCCCGGGGACGATTCGGTCAAGGCCCGAAACATCAGCTGGTTGTTTTCAAACAGGGTTGTTACCCCTTCCAGATCACTGACAATGATGGGGTCTTCCAGTGTGTTAAGGACACTTTGCAGATAAGCCCGTGATTTTTCATCCTGGGCCAGGGGTAGGATGGCGGGAACCATGCCGCCCAGGATGCCCGCCCAGAAACAGGTGATTTGGGCCTGGATACTTTTTAGCTGAAACACCAGCAGGGATCCTTTTTTTAGACCGGCTGACTGGTAACCGCCGAGGACTTTCATGGCATTTTCAAAAAGCGTGGCGTAGGTCTGAGTAAATTCCTGGCCATCGGCCTCCAGATACGTGATGGTGACATCACTGGTTTTTAGCTTGATAAACGAGTCTTGTATATTCATGGAAGTCTCCTCAACAATTTGGTCAGATCCACATTAGATCATGGTATAACCACCATCGATGGCAATGGTCTGCCCGATGATGTAATCACTGCCTGATGAGCAAAGAAAGGAGATAATCCCCAATAAGTCTTCTTCTGTTCCCAGTCGACCGGCCGGGGTATTTTTGGTGTGCTCAGTCAGGGCATATTTGGGGAAGTTTGAATTGGCCATGTCGGTTTCAATAACTCCTGGAGCGATGGCATTAACCTGAATGTTGAGACGAGCAGCTTCCCGGGCCAGGGCTTTGGTAAAGGCGATGACACCACCTTTAGCGGCGGAATAATGAGTAAACCCGAGTCCACCAACCCGACCGGCGATGGAAGCCACATTAATAATCTTACCCCGTTTTTGCTTTTCCAGCACCTTGTAAACCGCATGAGTGGCGATAAAGGTGCCGGTTAAATCAATGTCAATCACCGCTTTCCAGTCGTCCAGGGTCATGGCGCTGAAGGTTTTAACGGGGAAGATTCCGGCGTTGTTAATCAGCACATCAATTTTCCCGTAGGTTTCCATAACAATGTCGACCATTCTGATGGCGTCTGCTTCGGACGAGATATCGCATTGTATAGCAATACATTTGGTCGGCAGCTTTTCGGCAGCAGCCTTGGCAGTTTCAATATTTCGACCAATAATAACAATATTGGCCCCTTCATTACTGAGATATTCAGCAAACGAATAACCAATTCCCCGGGACGACCCGGTGATGATAATAACCTTATCCTGATGTATACCGGCCATGTTCTTAACCCTCAATTTCGCCAATAATCTGGCCAACTAAAACGCGATCATCTTCTTGCGCCAGGATCGCAGAAAGAACCCCGTCGGCTGGGGATTCGATGTAGATAGAAATTTTATCGGTGGCTGCTTCAGCAATGTTATCACCTTTTTTAACCGTGTCGCCAACAGCCACAAGCCATTGTCTTAAATTGATTTCTTCAGCGCCTTCAGCGAATTCGGGGATTGCTATTTCGTATTTCATTTGGTTCTCCTTTAAATTTTTTCTTCAAGATTAACAACTATTTGTTTAAGACACAGTTTAACGTTTATGACTGACAATTTCGTCAATGGTTCTTTTAGTAGTGTTGCTGCCAAACATCTCATCGAAGGCCAAAATGAACTGGTCACGCAGATCAGGCAGGTTGATCGGGGGACATCCACAGGCTTCCATGGAGGTGACACCTTTGTCTGCAATGCCGCAGGGAATGATGGCCTTAAAATGTTCGAGGTTGGGGTTGACATTAATCGATATGCCATGGAGGGTAACCCCATGGGATACCGCAATGCCCAGAGCGGAGACTTTCTTTTCTTCGCCGGTTTCGGGTTCTACAACCCAGACGCCGCTGCGTCCTTTGATACGTTTGCCTTTTAGCTGATAATGAGCCAGCAGATTAATAACCACCTGTTCCAGACAGCGAACATATTGATGTGCCCCCTTGACATACTGATCAAAGTGCAGAATTGGTGAAACAATGAATTGACCATTGCCATGATAGGAAATATCACCGCCACGGCTAACCGCTGTCAGAGCAATACCTTGATCCAAAAGTTCAGCTGGGGTCAGGAGCAGGTTCTGCTCATGAGTGCCCCGACCCAGGGTGATAACCGGATAGTTTTCCTGAAAAAGCAGGGTGTCCGGGCATGTTTTGGTGACACATTTTTTATGGAGTTGTTCCTGAATGACAAAGGCATCTTCATAGGAAATCAGTCCCAGGTCAATCCAAATGAGGTCTTTTTTCATGCTTAGTCCTCCAGGTGATACAGTTTCATTTTGCGGTACAGGGTACTCCGGGAAATACCCAGGTACTCAGCTGCTTTCTTGCGTTCAGAAAAAAGAGCTAGAGCTTTTTTAATGGTGGTGAGTTCGATATTTTTTAAGTCCACATTGGGTTGCTCTGTTAGTGTTTCAATAATCTTTTTTTGTACAGGAAGGTTTTCTTTCGGGGTCAGCTCAGCGTTAATATTGGGTAAGTAACTGGCAATAAAATAGTTGTCAATGCGATTGGTTTCGGTAAAATTGACGGCCTGTTCAATGGCATTTTTAAATTGTCTCACATTGCCCGGCCACTCATATTCCTGCATCGTTGCGATAGTGGAAGGGTGGAGGGGCTCGATGTATTTACCGCAGGTCTGGGTGATGTCACGCAGAAAAAACTCAGCCAGAATGGGAATGTCTTTTTTTCGTTTGCGTAGCGGTGGAATATTGATTTGCAATACATTCAGTCGATAGTAAAGATCTTGTCGAAACCGCCCCTTTTTAACTTCTTCGGCAAGATTTTTATTTGTAGCGGCAATAACCCGCACATCAATGGGAATATCCTTGTTTCCACCGATGCGTTGGATGTACCGCTCCTGTAAAACCCGTAGCAGGATGGTCTGGGTGTTTAAGGGCATTTCACCAATTTCATCGAGAAAAATGGTGCCGCCCCTGGCCAGTTCAAATTTTCCGATTTTTCCGTGTTTGCTGGCTCCCGTAAAAGATCCTTCTTCATAGCCAAAAAGCACACTTTCAATCAGGCTTTCGGGAATTCCGGCACAATTAATGGCAATAAAGGGCTGGTCTGATTGATGGGCATTATGAATGGCCTGGGCAAACATTTCTTTGCCGGTTCCACTTTCGCCTTCTAAAAGAACCGTCGCACTACCTTTGGCGGCAATTTGTGAAAGATGGACAGAGCGTAGCAGTTCAGAGCTTTCTCCGATGATGTCATCAAAGGTAAATCGGGTGCCTTTGCGTTTGGCTTTTTCTGAAACCTGAATGGTTTTATCCAGATCTTTCAAGGTGGCAACAGCTCCAGCAACAGTGCCATTGTCATGAAGAATCAGTTTGCTGTTAATCAGGCAGTTGATTTTTTTACTCTTTGTAATAATGTGTTTATCTTTTTCTTCAAATGATGGCGGAACATCACCGTTATGATCGAGAATCGTTTCGCCGTCCATAATTTCCAGAATATTTTTCCCGTAGGATTCAAAGGTAGTGGTTTTTAAAATCTTGGCACCTTGAGAATTGATGCCAATGATTTTGCCTTTGAGATCGACGGCCACCACCCCATCGGTCATTGAGTCGATCAGGGTTCGCAGGTAGTGATTGGTTAAATCAACCTGGCGATGGGATTCGGCAATACAGAGCTGTCGGGAGATTGCTTTTGTGGCAGCAACAACCATGCCCAAGGTATGGGGATAGGCCATTTCTTTAGGCCCGGCCATATCCATGACGCCAAGCAGTTTGCCGTTGGCATCAAGAATCGGTGCGGCGGAACAGGTTAGTTCGTGATAGCATTCATAGTAGTGCTCGGCGCCGATTACCTGAATCGGCTGGAGCAGATCAATGGCTAAACCAGTGGCGTTGGTGCCAGCCATGTGCTCATTCCAGATGCTGCCCCGAACCAGATTTTTGGTGAAGGCTTCTTTTAAAATAGCTTGGTCACAAATCAGTTCAAGAATGACGCCATTAGGATCGGTAAGGGTGGTGGAAAAACCAGACGTGTTGACAAATTCCTGTAATTCAACCATAAAGGGAATACTGACATCCAGAAGCAACTGATTCTGTTCGAGGCGTTTTCTAAAATTTTCTTCGCTGACTGTTGGAGTGCGATTTAAAGCCCGGGGATCAAGTCCTGCTTGTTGACAGCGCAGCCAGGAATCAATGATCGGTTTACGGACATGATGTCCGACGTTCCCGGATACGACAAAGTCTTCCCAGGTTTTTTTAATCATCTCAAAATCAGCAGAAATTTTCAACGCGTTCACACTCCTCTATTTTGTTGGTTTTTTCTTGCGAAGGCGATTGCTTTTGCAATTGATTAACAAAGGGTATCAGGGGGGGATCCCCTGATACCGAGAGTCGAAAATCTATTTGCCAGCAGCCAGTTTCTGAAGATCACCGTTGAGTTGTGCAAAAATGTATACGGGTGCACAACCGGGATAATAGGTTACTGATTTAGCCAGTGAGGCTGCTTCCCGAACTTTGTCTGCTGAGGGGAATAGTTCCCAGCAATCGCCGCAAATAAAGACGTTTTTACCGGCACAGAATTGTGGATCAATGTCTGGCACACCACCGGCGATGACCACGACTTCACCGGATTTAGCCAGGAAGGTTTTCATGTCGATGCCGGAGTTTTTAAATGAGTCCAGAGCTCCTCGAACATTGACAAAGCAACCAGGACAGGTTTGCTGCATGATGCAGGTTAATCCGGCATACATCCCAATGGGATCACCTCCGGGACGTTTAAAATGTTTCATGACTGATTCGATGGAGTTCCCCAGAACGTCGATTTTATCTAAATCGATTTCGCCTTGACCTTCGGTTCCGGCACAGCGGATCGCAGGTATTTCCATCGGTTCAAAGCCCATAATCGAACAGGCGACCGAATCGACAGCGACGGTGTCGGTGCCGGCGACAATCAGGTTCATTTCAATCGGGGTTCCGGCGTGCGGTCCCTGACCTTCCATTCCAATAACGGAATCAACAATCGTCAAATCGGCATGGCGAATTCGATACATGTCAGCCATTTTCTGGCCCAACTCGATCCGGTGGGCACCTTGCTGTTGATCATTGGGGTGACAGTTAGGGATGATCCCATTCCAGTTTTTAAGGCCTAAGGTAACGGTACCGGCCAAATGAACCTTCATTTTTGGCAGGTTGATGACTACATCGGCATCCATAAACGGTTTAAACACGGTGGCATGTTTGAATAATTTGGCCCCTTCAATTTCTACGGGAACGACATCATGTTCGTCGAAATAAATGACTTCGTCAGCACCGCCAAGTTTAGCAGCTTCTTCCATTTTGGAATCTTTAAAAGCAGGTTTGGCCCGGCCAACATGCATGCCTAAGGAAGGGTTATCGCCGACGACGACTTTTCCGGCTTTGGAGTTTTTCTTAACATAAGAAACAACAGCTTCGATGGTTCGGGGATCGACAACGGCGTGGCTTTCAGGCGGGGCCTGGAAAGCAAGGTTCGGTTTAATTAAGACCGTATCGCCTTCCTTGATGATGGTATCAAGGGAACCAATAGCGAGTTCAACTGCTTCGGCAACAGCGGCTTCAATTTTTCTGACATCCTCTTCAATCCGGACATATTTTCCGTTCATGAAAGAGGCATTGCCTTCAGGTTGTGCAACCTTTACAACAGATACTTTTGTTTTACTCATGATAATCTCCTTTTGGTATAGTCACCATATATTTGCCCATAAACATGGACGTGTAATTATATACCCGCAATAATCATGCCAAAACAAAGTACGCTTAAAAAAGCCGGAAACTGGTTTTTTTGATGGTGAATCTGTGTCTCGTGTGTCAAAATGAGACGCTTTTGTGTATCATTATAACACGTGACACACGAAGGATGCCTTAATCCCAGAACTGATAAAACATAAGTTTCAAATTAGGTGTATTCGTCGGCGATGTTTTTTGTTATAATTTTGGGAGATGAGGTATTATATATTAGGAAAAACGATGCCACCAACAGGATCGTTTGTTTGATGACCTTTTTCAGTTAGTTAAATAAGAAAGTGAGGATACCATGCGTAAAGTTCTATTGTTAAACGGCAGTCATAAATCAACCAAAAGCTATACAATGATCATTGCCGAACAATTTGCATCGGGGTTAATTGAGTATGATCCGGAAACAGTCGTCGAGACCATCAATTTAATCCAGAAGAATATTAGTGCCTGTACCGGCTGCCATAGCTGCTGGACGACCACCCCGGGAGAATGTGTTTTTCAGGATGATATGACGGAACTTTTCCATCAATATGAAGAGGCCGACATTGTGATCTGGGCCACGCCGCTGTACCATTATGGGATCTCCAGCGCCATGAAAAAATTTATGGAACGAACCCAACCGGCTTTGCTCCCATTTATTGACAATGAAGGGCGGGGAACCTACGGACATCCCTTCAGGAACCCAGAAAAAATGCAAAATAAAAAACATGTGCTGATCAGCACATGTGGTTTTCCATCGAAAAAGAACAATTATGAAGGAGTCGAAGAACAGTTTAATAATCTTTTTGGCAAGGATAAGTGGGAAAAAATTATTTGCGTTGAAGGTGAACTGCTGGGGATCCACCAGCTGGACAATCTGACCGGCCCGTATCTGGATCTGGTTAAAATAGCCGGAAAAGAATACGGTGAAAACTTGAGCATTTCACCAAAAATACGGGAAGGTCTGGCAAAACCCTTTGTGGAAACGCCAACCTATCTTCAGACAACAAACCTGAGTTGGGGAGTGGATGATACCCGGATGAAGGATTCTGATGGTGGTCTGATCGCCTGGAATTATATGAAAGAGGTTCAGGCTGCCTTTAATCCCAAGATCCGGCCTAAAATGAATGCGGTGCTCCAGATTGATTTTACCGACATAAAAGAACGCTATCAGCTGGTGATCAAGGATGAAACCTGTACCTTACTCCGAAATGATTTTGCCCGGGAGACAACGGCGATCAGCATCACGCTGACCACTCTGGAGCGTATCCTGGAAGGTAAAATTGATGCCGCCCAATCGCTATTAGAAAAAAAATACGCCGTTGTTGGCGATATGCGGGTTTTCAATGCCTTTCTCGATGGCTTGTTTGGACCGGTCAATTTAAATCCCGATAAGAAAAAACGGCTGGTGCCGATCAGTTTTAAAAACACCCCCTACTGGTTCTTTGTGGCAATGTGCCCCTGGATTTTCTGTTTTCTTTTTGCCAATTACAATCCCTTGATTGGAGTAGTGATTCCGATGATGATCAGTGGTATCCTTTGCGGTATCAAGCGGGGCACCGATCTGGTTTATTTTGAACGGGCGACTTTATTAACTTTTTCTCTGCTCAGTTTAATGGTGGTAACCGTTGGATCGGATTATCAGGGAAACACTTTTGCAATCATCGGGTATTTTGCCCTGGCCCTGATTTGGGTCATTTCGACCTTAAAGACGGTTCCATTAACAGCAGACTACACCCACTATTTCAATGGCCGCAACGCCCTTAAAAACGTGTTGTTTCTAAGAACCAATCGGTTGTTATGTTATATCTGGTCACTGGTATTTCTGGCCCAGGCAGGCCTGGCCCTATGGCTTAATACCACGCTGCTGATCAATTTTGCTGCGATCATTCCGATCCTTTTGAGCATCCCAACCTTTGCATTTTCACTGTGGTTTCTAAAATGGTACCCCAGTGAGATGGCCAAACCCAAATAAAAACAGTAAAATATAGGTAATTGCGAAATGAAAAAGCACCGAACAATGGTTGCTTTGAGTGCAGTTTCCACAAACAATTGTGTAACGTGTAGGCGAACAGTTCAGCGAACTGTCCGCCGTACAGTGTAACAATTGTTTCGTGCGAAACTGGGCACAAAGCTCACGGCAGTTTCGCAATTACCTAACAGTAAAATATTATAGGAGAGCTAATGCTAACACTGGATAAAATATACCACGCATCATTTACATTAAAAAAATACATCCGTCCCACCGATCTGATTCATGCGCCCAAAATCTGTCCAGACAGTGATATTTATTTAAAAACCGAAAACCTGCAGATCACCGGATCATTTAAGGTTCGGGGGGCCTGCTATAAAATATCCCAGCTTAGTGACGAAGAAAAAGCCAAAGGCGTCATTGCCTGTTCAGCTGGCAATCATGCCCAGGGAGTGGCGATGGCGGCGGCGATTAATCAGATCAAAGCTCTGATCTGTCTGCCGGACGGTGCGCCGATTTCTAAGGTGGAGGCCACCAAAGCGTATGGCGCCGAGGTTTGTCTGGTTGAAGGCGGCTATGATGAGGCCTATGCCAAAGCCTTGGAGCTTCAGGCTGAGAAGGGTTATACCTTTATCCATCCCTTTGACGATGAGTTTGTCATCGCCGGCCAGGGCACCATCGGACTTGAATTATTGGAAAGTCTGCCGGATCTGGAGGCAGTGATCGTCCCAATTGGCGGCGGAGGTCTGATTTCCGGGATTGCCTATGTCCTTAAATCCTTAAAGCCGGATGTTAAAGTTTATGGGGTGCAGGCCTGTGGCGCACCCAGTATGGAGCTGTCGATTAAAAACAATAAAATCTGTCGGTTACCTCAGGTATCCACCATTGCAGATGGGATTGCGGTGAAAGAACCGGGTGAGTTGACTTTCAGCCTCTGCAGTGATTTTGTCGATGAAATTGTCACGGTGACTGAAGACGAAATCTCGACTGCTATTCTGACTCTGATTGAACAACAAAAGCTTATTGCTGAAGGGGCCGGGGCAGTGGCGGTGGCAGCAGCGATGTTTGGCAAACTACCGATTCAAGGGAAAAAGACGGTCTGCATTGTCTCCGGTGGGAATATTGATGTCACGATCTTATCCCGAATCATTAAACGGGGATTACTTACTTCCGGTCGAACCTGTTCCTTTAACATTGAGCTGCTGGATAAGCCCGGTCAGCTAAAGAAGGTTTCCCAGATTATTGCCGATCTCGGTGGCAATGTCATCTCCATTCACCATGAGCGGAGCAATGAAGGATCAGATATCAATGGCTGTTTTTTGCGGATTGAGTTGGAAACCCGGAATTACGAACACATTCGCCAGATTCGGGAAGGTCTGATTCAAGGTGGTTTTAAATTGCAGAATTAAAATGAAAATAATGCCGTTTGGTGATTGATTTAAAAAGAACGGGGTATATTTCTTGAGATAGGTCTTTTAACATCTGTTTATCGGCGGTGTGCTTTTTTATCAGAACGGGGCGACTCTCAAAAAGAGCACACTGAGATAAATAAAAATTATAACTTCTAAAATCGTTCGATTATTCCAAAGGAAAAAAGAAATAAATTTGATGTAAAACAGGAGGAGAAAAATGTTAACCAATATCAGCGAAGATCTAAAAAAGGTGTTTTTATTTGGTGTCGGAGCGGTGGCGATTACCGCTGAAAAATCAAAGGTTCTCATCGATGAACTGGTGGAAAAGGGTGATCTGACGGTTCAGCAGGGCAAAATTCTCAATGAAGAACTAAAACATAATATCAAAGAAACCATCAGAGATACAGTGACGGTTAATGTAGTCAAAGAAGAAACAGCTCCGAGTGCGAAAGTCGTTATTGATAGTCTCGATCAGATGACCCCCGAAGAGCTTCAGAAGATTAAAGACAAACTGGAGGCGATGACGACGGCAGCCCCAGTTGAGAAGAAAATCATCGAGGTTTCTGATTTAGAAGAAAATGTCAGCGAAAAGGAAATTGATGAACTTAAGTGATGCCGGTGTAACAGTAAAAGATCTAACCAAAAATTCAATGGAAACCAATGGAAGACGGCTTAAAATAATTATTTCCATTCTGGTAAAACATGAGATTACCAAAGGGTTGACTCCGGAAAAGCTTCGATTGATCATTGAAGACCTGGGGCCAACCTTTATTAAAATTGGCCAGATTATGTCGATGCGTCGGGATATTTTTCCCAGCGAGTATTGTATCGAGCTTGAAAAACTGCGTTCGCAGGTTACCCCGATGCCCTTTGATGAATTTATCCGTATTATTGAAGAAGAGTATGATTGCCCGGTCGATGAGGTGTTTCGTACAATCAACCGGGTTCCGCTGGGATCGGCTTCAATTGCCCAGGTTCATGCTGCCGAATTGGTTGATGGTGCCAAGGTGGTGATCAAGGTGCAGCGCCCGGGGATCTATAAGGTGATGGCTCAGGATGTGGTCCTTTTAAACCGGGCCACCGGAATTCTCAATCTTGCCAGCAACATCGGCGATGTGGTCGATTTTAAGATGATCGTCGATGAAATGTGGAGTACTGCCCAGCAGGAAATGGATTTTTTGTTTGAAGCCAAGAATGCCCAATTATTCAACGAGCTCAATGCCGAAATCAAATACATCGGTTGTCCGCGAATTTACAATCAGTTTACGACCTCAAAGGTTCTGGTTATGGAGGACATTGTTGGGATCGAAATCAATGAAAAAAAACGACTGCAGGATGCCGGTTATGATCTTCAGGAAATTGGAGTTAAACTGGCCGAAAATTATGTCAAACAGATCATCGATGATGGTTTTTTTCATGCTGATCCCCATCCGGGCAATATCTTTATCAGAAATGGTCAGATTGTCTGGATTGATCTGGGGATGATGGGGAAACTGTCCAAGCGTGAAATGGGACTACTACGGCGAAGTGTCAAGGCCGTGGCCAGTCGTGATGTCGAAAGCCTGGAAGGGGCCATTCTATCGTTGGGGGTTCACAAGAGTCGACGGATCAATCATTCACTGTTATATGAATCGATTGACCGGATGCTTGATGTCTACGGCACCGAAGAACTCAGCAATATCAATATGGGCCGATTTTTAGAAGAGATTTTGCGGATCGCTGCTGAAAATCATATCGGCATGCCCCGGGGGATCAGCATGCTGAGCCGCGGGATGATCACCATCGAAGGGGTCATTGCCGAAATCTCTCCGGACGCTAATTTTGTCCGGATCATGGCCAATCACATGGCCGGACAGCAGGTTGCCAATTTTGACTTGAATAATTTTATGGAAACAAATCGCAGAAAAATCCTGATCTCCGGCGAAAAGGCCATCAGCGTTCCCGGCCAAATTTCCGATTTTTTGAGTCTGGCCAATAAAGGGCAGCTGAAAGTCAATCTGGAGGTGATGGGTTCGGATGAGCCCCTGGCTGAAATTGATAAGATGGTTAATAAGATCGTGATCTGCATTATTCTGGCAGCGCTTTTAATTGGTTCGAGCTTTATTGCCACCACTGACATGACCCCTCAATTTATGGGGATTCCAGCGCTGGGAGCGCTGGGCTATTTTACGGCAATCATTCTCAGCCTGGCGCTGACAATCTCGATTCATCGCAAGAAACGGAAGCGCTAAAAAAAGATGCTATAATAATATTTGCAAAATGAATTAACAGACTCTTAATTTAAACTTTTCAAAATCTTAACATATGCACTTTCAGCACATGTTAGACTTTTAACAGCGATAAAGATAAACAGGAAACTGAGGATCTTTATCGCTGTTATTTAGTTTCTTAACTATTACATTGATATAAATTAGCAGAAGATGGAGAGAAGTATAAATGAAATGGTTTTATGATTTAAAAATTGGTCGAAAAATAATTTTGGGATATCTGATTATCGCCATGATCGCTGGGGGAATTGGTGCCATGGGACTGATTGGAATTCAAAAAATAAGCCAGCAGGATGTGTATCTTTATGAGAAAATGGCCAAACCACTGGGGGAACTGGTTTATATTGTCGACTCCTTTCAGGGAATTATCGGCAAAGTTGATGATTTAACCCGGGCCACAACGCCGGAAGACATTGATGCCATTGAAAAAGAAATTTTAAAAAGAAACGCTCGATTCGACTCCAATCTTAAAACGTTTCAAACGACCTTGATGGATTCGAAAGCCATTGAAATCGCCGATGAAACCTATCTGCTTAAAGATCAATTTGATGCCATGGTCACCGAAATGATCAATCTGACACGTGCGGGGAGATCAGCCGAAGCAGGAGTTCTAGCAAAGAGCAGTGAGTTTGAAACAATCTATACGCAAATTGAAGCCAATTATCGTGAAATGATGGAGCTTAAACTGGTGATTGTAAAAGATACCGCTAAAAGTAACCAGGCTATTGCGGCATCATCAACTTTGTTAACGATCATCTTGTTGGTTGTTGGAGTAATCCTCTCGTTACTGCTGGGCTTTTTGATTACGTCAACCATCACGAAACCGATGGCTCGAATTAATGTGATGATCAAAGAAATGAGTATGGGTCATTTGGGGATGCGACTGAAGATGGAGTGTCAGGATGAGGTGGGAGAAATGGCGGAGGCCATGGACCATTTTGCGGATGATCTGCAGCACGTTGTCATTGAAACCATGCATCAGATTTCAAACGGGAATCTGTCGGCTAACATTGAGGCCAAGGATGATCAGGATGAAATAACCCCGGCGTTAAAGCAGACCATAAAAACCATTCGGGGACTGATTGCCGAGTCTACTTTGCTAGCTCAAGCAGCTGTTGCCGGGCAGTTGGAGATCCGTAGCAATGCCGATGCCTTTAATGGTGGGTTCAAAGAAATTCTGATTGGCTTTAATCGCACACTGGATGCCCTGGTTGTACCAATAAACGTTGCCGCTGAGTATGTCAGTCAGATTGGATGTGGGATCATCCCCGAAAAAATAGAAGACACCTACTATGGTGATTTCGAAACCTTTAAGAATAGCATCAACGCCTGCATTGATGGCTTAGCGGCGCTGGAAGATGGTAATCGGGTGCTGGGTCTGATGAATCAGAATGATTTTTCTCAGTCAATTCAGGGTGATTACCTGGGGATTTATGCCGAAATTGCCGAGTCCATCAATGGGATTCGTCGGTTGCTGCTGACCATCACACGAATAGCAGGGAATATTCGGGAAGGCAATCTCAGTGATTTGGCCGATTTAAAGCAGAATGGCAAGCGCAGCGAAAATGATAAATTGATGCCGACCCTGGTGGGGATGATGGAAAATATTTATCAATTGGTGGCTGAAACTGAAACCATGGCTCAGATTGCGGTGGAAGGTGATTTAAGCCATCGAGGCGATAGCAGTAAGTTTTGTGGTGAGTATGCCATGGTCATTGAGGGATTTAATCAGACGCTTGATGCGATTATCGAACCGGTCAAAGAAGCATCCAGCGTGCTTCAGGACTTGGCCCAAGGAAATCTTCAAACGGTGGTTAAGGGTGCATACAAGGGCGATCATGCCAGAATTAAAGAGGATCTTAATCAGACGATCACTTCATTGGCGGCCTATGTGGGTGAAATAACAGGTACGTTGGCGGCAATGGGACAGGGTAATTTAAATCAGGAAATTACCACCGAATTCAGAGGCGATTTTTCAGCCATCAAACGATCACTTAACGACATCAATCGGCAACTGAGTACCACCCTTGCCGATATTGATGGGGTTTCAGCCCAGGTGGAGGGAGGTGCCATCCAAATTTCTGACAGTAGCCAGGCATTGGCACAGGGGACGACCGAACAAGCCAGTTCAATTCAGGAATTGTCGGCATCGATTGAGGAAGTGGCCGTTGAAACCAAAGATAATGCTAGTCGCGCCAATGAAGCCAATGAGCGGGCGCTGGCAGTGAGAACAAATGCCATCGATGGCAATTCCCAAATGCAGAAAATGGTGGCCGCTATGACAGCGATTAATGAATCGTCACAAAATATTTCCAAAATTATCAAGGTTATTGATGATATAGCATTCCAGACCAATATTTTAGCCTTGAATGCCGCAGTGGAAGCGGCCCGGGCCGGACAGTACGGCAAAGGTTTTGCAGTCGTTGCCCAGGAAGTCAGAAATCTTGCAGTACGCAGTCGATCCGCCGTCAAAGAAACCACCAGTCTGATTGAAGGCTCCATTGATGCGGTAAAAGTTGGTAGCCGAATCGCCGATGATACAGCGCTCAGCATAAAAGAAATTCTGGCAGAGATTGAAATTGTTACCGATCTGGTAAAAAATATTGCCGAGGCGTCTCATGATCAGGCTTGCGCGATCGAACAGATTAATCAGGGAATTGAAATGGTATCGACGGTAGTTCAAACCCATTCCGCCACTGCCGAACAAAGTTCTGCCGCCAGTGAAGAGCTGTCCGCACAGGCACAGCTGCTTAAACAGATGGTTAGTGCTTTTGAAATCAAAGAAGTCGAAGCCGTGATATATTAAAGCGGTATGCTGAGTTAACTTCAAACAGAGCTCTCGGAGTTCTGTTTTTTTCTTTTTTGTTTAATAACGCTTGACAATTTAATTAAATAGTATTATTGTATTAATCAAGTAATACAATAATACAAAGGAGGACAGCCATGAAATGGATTATCGATTCCGATCGCCCCATCTATAAACAGTTGGTGGAACAAATAGAGCTTAGAATCATTTCCGGTATTTATGCACCGGGAGAAAAACTTGAATCAGTGAGAGAGATGGCAATGGATGCAGGCGTCAATCCCAATACGATGCAAAAAGCATTGGCAGAACTGGAAAGAATGGGACTCGTCTTTGCACAACGAACCAGCGGCAGATTTATTACGGAGGATATGAAAGTGATAGAAGAAGCAAAAAAGGGTTTGGCAGTTCAGGAAATTAGCGCATTCCTTGAAAAAATGAAAAAGTTGGGGATGGGTCGTAATGAAATATTGGAATTGATGGAAAAGATCGAGGAAGGGGAGAAGGAAGATGACCATATTAAGCACTAAGAATTTAACCAAAAGCTATGGAAAGAAAACAGCCCTTTCCCAAATCAACCTGGAAATATCCCGGGGCCGGATCATTGGATTACTGGGACCAAACGGCAGCGGGAAAAGCACCTTTATAAAGATAGCAGCTGGTTTGCTGGTGCCAACAGCAGGGGAAATTATTATTGACGGTCAGCCTCCAGGGGTCGATACCAAAGCGAAAGTATCATATTTATCGGAACGAACCTACCTAAATGATTGGATGCGGGTCAGTGAAATCATTGCTTTCTTTGAAGATTTTTATGCTGACTTTAATCGCATTAAAGCTGAAAACATGTTAAAAGATCTAAATATCAACCCTGATGATCGACTCAAGACCATGTCCAAGGGAACCAAGGAGAAAGTGCAACTGATCCTGGTGATGAGCCGTCAAGCTGAGCTCTACCTCCTGGATGAGCCCATTGGAGGGGTGGATCCAGCCGCCAGAGACTATATATTGAATACGATCATCACCAATTATAAAGAAGAGGCCTCGGTAATTATTTCGACGCATTTGATTGCTGATGTTGAGCAGATATTGGATGACATTATTTTTATTAATCAGGGCGAACTGGCATTGAGTTCCAGTGTGGATGAAATCCGGGAAACCCATAATAAGTCTGTGGATGGATTATTCAGGGAGGTTTTTAAATGTTAGCAAAATTAATTAAGCATGAAACTAGGGCCACCAGCCGAATTTTTATTCCTCTTTACGGCGCCCTGTTGATTTTAACAGTTTTCACCAAATTGGTGATGGCAATTGGTGCTCCGGATTTCTTTTCTGAAGCGGTATCCAATAATAAGGTAGCGGAAATCATTTTAGGTATCAGCTTCACTCTCTATTTTGTGCTGGTAGTAGCCATATGTGTGATGACGTTGGTCATGATCATTCAGCGCTTTTATAAAAATTTATTTACTGACGAAGGCTACCTGATGTTTTCGCTGCCAGTTAAAACCTGGGAGCTGGTATGCTCCAAACTTGTCGTTGGCCTAATCTGGTCGGCTGTTTGTACAATTATGATTTTTTTGACTTTTTTTATCTTCTCGCTGGGGAACTTTTCGATGATGGAGTTGACTCAGGCGATCCGGTCAGCTTACTCAATGTTTTACCTGCAGACTGGAATGGAACTGAATTTTTTTATTTTTGAAATGATCATTTTTTTACTGGTTGAAACCGTTGCTTCGATTCTGATGATCTATGCAGCCATAGCCATTGGCCAATTATTTAATCAGCACCGGATTGTCGCTGCGTTTGGGGCTTATATCGTCATTACGATTGCACTCCAGATTATCATGTCGATTTTTATGACTGTTTTTGCCATCGGAAATCTGGAGAACAGTGTTCTAAATGGCAGCGATGCCATCACTACCATCAATTGGCTTCTTAATAGTTCAACCGTACTTAATGTTGTAATGGGAGTGGGTTTTTATTACACGACCCTAACCATTATGAAAAAAAGACTAAATCTGGAATAATTTGTGTTGATTTGTGTTATAATAATCTGCAATTAAATGGTTGAAAAAGATAAAATGAAAGCGGGGCGATCTAAATATTTATTCAAGTCAGAGATTTGCACAAAGATTTCAAGTTGGGGAAGGAAGACATTCATATCCTCAAGGGAATCGATCTGGATATTGAACAGGGAGAAATGGTGGCCCTGCTTGGTCCTTCAGGATCAGGCAAATCCACCTTTTTAAACGTTCTGGGGGGACTGGTACCGCCTACTTCCGGCGACATTATGATTCGTGATTATCGCATCAGCGACATGACTGAAAATGAACTGTGTCTGTTTCGCAGGGAGCACCTGGGATTTATTTTTCAGTCCTATAATCTGATTTCCACCATGACAGCCATGGAAAACGTTGCACTGGCACTAACCTTTGCCGGGGTCAAAAAAGAAATCCGGCAACAACGGGCACAGGAAGCGCTGGAAGTTGTTGGCTTAGTGGATCGGATGGGACACAAACCAAGTGAACTTTCTGGAGGCCAACAACAGCGGGTGAGTATTGCCCGGGCGCTGGTTAATCATCCGGAAATAATTCTGGCCGATGAGCCAACCGGGAATCTGGACTCCAAAACCAGTGCCGACATCATGGAAATGATTACCCGACTCAATCGGGAAGAGAAGCAGACCTTTGTCATCGTCACCCATGATCCGGATACGACTAAATACTGTACCAAGGTAATCCACATGTGTGATGGCCTGATTGAGGCCGAAGTCAATCAATAAACATTGATCAGAATGAATACTCAAAGAAATGGAGAAATTATGAAAGAAAGAACAAAAATCGAAATGAAGACAAAACCGCTGCTTTCAGCCCTATTGGTGATTATCCTGCTATCATTATGTTTTATGCCAACAGCTTTGGCGGCACCGGAACAACCGTTGCTTCAGATCAGTTCAGTCACTTTCAATCCGGCGACGGTATCACCCGGTAAGGAATTCAAGATGGTGGTTACCTTAACCAATCACGGTGACTATGATGCCCATAATGTAACCCTGGATGTATTGTCCCAGTCGGGCGCGAATGACTTGGGGGTCTTTTCGATGGTAGGAAGCGGCAGTCATTTCTATCGGGAAGAAATTCCTTCTGGTGAAAGTGCAACGATTGAGATTCCCATGGTGACATCACCAAATGCTGAGGCTAAAAATTATAATTTAAATTTGCAAATCAATTGCGAAACCAGTGGTGGCAGTGTTTATAATTTCACAGAAACAGTGGGGATTGTAATCAATGAAAGTGAATCGATGTCGATTATTGCCCCAGATCGTTTTGTTTTAGCTAAGAATGATAAAGGGGTTACCCCGATCAATTTTGAAATTGCTAATTTTGGATCAAATCCGGTGCGTGGGGTGCAGGTTAGTGTATCTGCTGATGGTGTCGATTTCTCCAAAGATTATCAGTATTATGGCACCTTCGAAAAAGATGATAACGATGACTTCTCCGCTGATGTCACCACGAGTCAAAGTGGTGAATTTCCCGGGAAAATATCCGTAAAATACATGGACAGTTTCAATAATGAACGGGTGATTGAAAAAAACATTACCATTGTTTCTGAGGAAGCCACAACTCAGACGGCGGAATCGGGAGACGAGAACTTTTTTCAAAAATTTCTCAGAGTAGTCTTTGGCATTGGCGCTTAGCGGGGTGAAGGTGTGAATAAGCAAGAACTCCTGCGATTATCCTGGGAGAATCTCTGGCGGATGAAATTTCGAACAATCCTCACAATTATTGGGGTAGTCATCGGAACGGCCTCGATCATCGTGATGGTTTCCATTGGAAACGGGGCTCAAAAGAGCATTACGGATGAATTGTCCGGGATTGGTTCTGTGACCACGCTACAGGTCTATCAGGATCTCTCTTCGATGGGGATGACTGCGATGGGTGGTGGAAAAACGGACGATAAAGCAATCCTTAATGATGATGCCATCAAAGATTTAAAGAAAATCGATGGGGTCGTGGCGGTTACGCCGGTGGTCAATCTAAGCGGCGGGGAAATAGAAGTTGATCGTGAGCAATATGGGGTTTCTCTGATGGGCGTGGACTATGCTGTCCTGGAAGATATGCGCTATGTTACAACCAGTGGTAAAAAGCCTGGAGCCAACGATGAAAACAGTGTGATCCTTGGCAAAGATGTATTAACCAGCTTTACCTACACCGGTGCGTCAACCCAACTTGAAGCCAGTGCGGTTAAACCGGAAGATCTAATAGGCCAGAACATTACCATGACCATCAAACGTACCAATGCCAACGGCGAAGAAGAGATAAAGACTCAGAAGCTGAAGGTGACTGGTGTGCTGGAAGCCACTGGGGGAAATGAGGATTACTCGATCATCGCTGACTATCATCTGGTGACAGACCTGAACGAATGGCAGACCGGGAGGAAAGCCAATGTCAAGAAGCAGGGCTATTCCCAGGCGTTGGTGACCGTCGAGGATTCTTCGGTGGTAAATGATGTCACTTCTGAAGTTGAAGCGATGAAATTTACAGTCTTTTCGATGCAACAGATTTTGGATTCGATGGGCAGCGTCTTTCAGATGCTTCAGATTCTGCTGGGTGGTATCGGTGGGGTCGCTTTGTTGGTTGCCTGTATCGGCATTGTCAATACCATGACCATGTCCATTTATGAACGCACCAAGGAAATTGGGATCATGAAGGTCATTGGGGCATCGATTTCGGATATCCGCAACATGTTTATTGCCGAATCAACCATGATTGGATTGATCGGCGGTCTGGTGGGGATTGTCATCAGCCTGGTGCTATCGGTACTGATCAATCTGATTGCGGGTTTATTTATCGGTGGTGAAGGGGGTGTGACGATTTCCTACATCACCCCCGGTCTGGTTGTTTTTGCCTTGTTTTTTTCGGCGCTGGTCGGGCTCTTGTCCGGCGTTCGTCCGGCTATCAAAGCAGCCAATCTCAGTTCCCTGGATGCGATCCGCAGTGAATAGTGAAAGAGCGCAAAAATATCAGAAAGCGATAATAAAAATAACTGAGCTTGCAATTTTTAAGGTGTGAATAAGCGGTTGCAAAGACAGGATAGAAATTTAAGACGAGAAGGAGTAAGGATGAACTATTTATATTTATTAATTAATCCGGTCAGATTTTTTAAACAGGTTGCCGAAAAAGAAAAACATTCTCTGATTATCCCAATTTTGATTATTGCCATGATCGGCTGTTTAACAGGTGTCATTGCCGGAAATGTGGTAGGCACCATGGATCTGCCAGCTGATCAGATGGGAATGGTTAAAACCATTAGCATTGTTACCGGAATCATCTCCGGGATCATCAGCGTGGCAGTTGCCATGGTGGTGAAGGCAGCCATCTTTAATCTGGTGTTAAAGAAAATGGGGGGTGAGGGTTCGTTTAAGACAGCAGTGTATGTGGTCGGCCTGAGTTATTTCCCCAAAATTTTCCAGAATATTCTCAATATTTTCTTTCAAAAACCGATTGATATGACCAAGGTTTATGAGATGGATTGGGTGGCCTTCCTGGGAGGGATTTTCAGCATTTTCAATATCTGGCAGATTGTCCTGACCATTATTGGTCTGGCCATTGTCTACGGTGTGAGTTACAAAAAAACGGCGCTTCCAGTGATTGGACTGGAAGTGGTAGCCGCTGGTCTTAGTCTAGGTGTGTCGTTGATTAGTCTTAATTCGATGGCGGGATTATCAACCACAGCCATCAGTTAAAAAGGGAGGAATAGGATGGGAATCGGTATTGATTTAGGTGGCACCGCAATTAAAGGTGGTATTGTCAATCATCGGGGTGTCATTCAGGAAGAACGGCGAGTCAAAACCCAAAGCCAAATGGGCTATGATCGTGTAGTGAGTGATCTTGCTGCATTAATAAACGAACTGGTTCAGCTTTCACCGGAAGAAACCACCGTGGGAATCGGAATTCCCGGAATCCTCTCAGGGGATGGATCAACCGTCGTTTCCTGTCCTAATCTTAATTGGAAGAACAAAGCACTAAAGCAAGATCTCGAAGCAGTCCTGGCACTTGAGGTGCTTCTGGTTAATGATGCCACGGCAGCTTGTATTGCTGAAGCGGCATTTGGCAGCACTCGGGGTCGAACCAGCTCGGTGTTATTAACCCTTGGCACCGGTGTCGGTGGTGGGGTGATCATCAATGATCGGATTATTTCGGGAGCCCATGGGGTCGCCTCAGAAGCCGGCCACATGATCATGGAAGAAAATTTCTACGACTGCAATTGCGGCAAAAACGGCTGTCTTGAAACCTTTGCTTCGGCAACAGCACTGATTCGCTATTGTCAGAAACAACTAGATGAAGGCGTGGAGTCCGAATTAAAAAAAGACGACACTTATGATGCCAAACGAATTTTTGATGCTGCCAAAGCTGGCGATGTACTGGCGTTGGCAGCAGTCAATCGGCTGGCTAAATATTTAGGTTGGGCCATTTCCAACATCAACGATCTCATAGATCCCGGGATATTCGTAATTGGTGGTGGCTTGTCTGAGGCTGGAGATTTTCTTTTAAACCGGATTCAGGCCAGCGCCAAAAGTTGTTTAACCTATCCCCAGTATGCAATGCCTGAAATTGTGCTGGCTACCTTTCGAAATGAAGCCGGTTTGATCGGTGCGGCCAATCTTCGACAATTCATCTGACGCATTTTCTTTTTAATGAAAATTGCGAGAAAAAACTGAATAGTAAAAAAAAACATTGTAATATTGCTTAGAATGATTATAATAGAAATATGTCATTCTAAGAGTAAAGGAGAAATACAATGCAAAAATTTGAATGTGATATCTGTGGTTATGTTTATGATCCAGAATTAGGAGATCCAGACAACGGGGTAGCAGCTGGAACTGCGTTTGCCGATATTCCTGAAGATTGGGTCTGTCCAGAATGTGGCGTTGATAAAAACGCATTTTCAGAAGTCTAAACAGCGTTTTCAATTAGTATAAAAAAAGTCGTAATGATGGCTTGCTTAAAAAGTGTAGAATTTAACCGAATCGGTTTTGAATTCTACACTTTTTTTATGCTAAATTCCCAAAATTCCCATGATCCAGATAAACAGAATCGGCATAAAAACTGCTGGCAGCAGGTTGCCGACCTTAAGCTCTTTGATTTTAAGCATATTAATACCAATGGCCAAGATTAGAACGCCACCAACAGCATTCATTTCGGTGATCATTTCCGGAGAGAGCAGGGTTTTGACTGAGCCAGCTAAAAGTGAAATGCTGCCCTGGTAGAGAAGAACTGGAATAGCGGAAAAGACGACGCCGATTCCTAAAGTCGATGAGAGAATCATCGAAAAAATACCATCCAAGAGCGACTTGCTCAGAAGAATACTGACCGTCCCGGTGAGCCCATTTTCCAAAGCACCCATAATGGCCATCGAGCCGGTGCAGAAAAGCAGCGAGGCACTGACAAAGCCGTGGGAGATATTATTGCTATTGTTTTTCATCTTTTTTTCCAGGCTGTCGCCAATTCGTTTTAATTGTTTTTCAATATTGATCAGTTCCCCCAGGATGCCGCCAAATAATAGACTCAGCAGCATCAGCATAATGTTTTCGGTTTCGATGGTCATCGTGATGCCAATGACAACTACGCCCAGTCCCAGACCTTGGGTAATGGTTTCACAGAGACGTTGTGGTAAAGCCCGTTTAAATAATAGGCCGATGAGGCCGCAGACAACAATGGCGGCGGCATTGATAATGGTTCCAAGCAAAAGATTTTCCTCCTGATGTAAAGTCTTTTACTATTGTAACATAAAAGCGCTAGCGCTGAAAACATAACTACCCTGATGAGCTGTTTTATTGAAAAAAAATCAGTGTTTCGATTAGTTTTAACAAAAAAAGTGTTTAAATTGTGATAAAATAGAAAAAAGAATGCGAGGTGACGTTTATGATTAAGCGGTTTTCAGTAATCTATATTGGTTCAATCCGTTGTGAACTGATCGTTGGACAGCGGGGCAAAGGCTGCATTAAAATATTGGATCGAGCCATGTTTCCCATTAATTTTGGGAGTCAGAGCTTTACTAAAGGGGAGATCTCATTTAAATCTGTATATGCCTTGTGTCAAACGATTAATGAATACATCGAAATGTCTAAAACCTACGGCGTTGAATCGATTAAAATATTTGGAACAACAGCTCTCCGTGAAGCCAGAAATCGGCTTTATATTCTTGAACAAATCAAAATCAATACCGGTGGTTACGAGGTGGAAATTCTCGACAAGGAAGAAGAGACCCATCTTATTTATCGCCATATGGTGTTAAAGTGCGATCCGCAATTTAATATAATCACTGATACCAAAGAGGATCAGATGCTGGCATCTATCTCCAGCGGGAATGTGTCAGTGGCACTCCTAAAAAATGGAGTCATTGATTATCATCAGACCGCTGAGCTGGGTTATTTAAAAATGAAGGAAATCCTGAAATCCATCGAAGAAAACTCGGAGCGCTTTGAAACGTTACTGATGGAGTTCATCTCCATCAATACCCAGGATATTGTTGAAAACATCAGAAAACGTCACATTAAAAGACTTTTTGTATCCTCCCACGAAGTTGATGTCATTGCTCAGCTTTGTGGCATCACGGAACGACAGGATTATTATGTGATCAATGCCGAGGATTTTGGGAAGCTGTGCAAGGTGGCGGGCGATCTGACCGTGAACCAATTATTGAAAAAGTACCCACTTTTGGATCAAAGTGAAGCAGAAACCCTGAATCATACCCTGATGCTTTATTTAAAGCTACTGGCTGAAACAGGAGTCGAAACCTTTATTTTGATTCCGATGATTATCGGCGATGCTTTTTTGGATTTTGAATTCCAGATCACAAAAAAACAACAGTTGATTGAATGGATCGAAGAGGGCAGTTATCTTTCTGCTAAAACCATCGGTAAAAAGTATCATACCAGTCACAGGCATTCGGAATTTGTTGAAAAAATCAGCTTAAAGATATTTGACTCGCTCAAAAAATATCACCAACTGGGAAAAAGAGAGCGGCAGCTCTTATCGATGCTCTGTTATCTGATGGAGGTGGGCAGTTTTATTGATCATAAAAATTTTTGGGTGCAAAGCCGCTATATTATTGAAACAACCGACATTATCGGGGTTAACCAGGAAGAGAAAGCGGTGATGGGTAAGGTCGCCGAGGCGGTTAAAACGAATTTTATTAAAGTGGAAGAAAAGATTCATTCCAGTGATGAAAAAGAACAGTTGCTGGTAGCCAAACTGGCGGCTATTTTAAAGCTGGCCATTGCCCTGGATAAGAGTTATCAGCAAAAAATACAAAACCTTCACTGTCATGTCAAGGACGAAAAATTGATGCTTGAATTAACCACCGGGAAAAATTTTCAGTTGGAAGAGTATTTCTTTAAAGCAAGTCGGGCAACCATGGAGAATGTTTATGGCATTAAACCGATATTAAAAATTAAGAGGGTTGAATCATGAAAAGTAGATTATTTATAAACCGTGAAATCAGTTGGCTGGATTTTAATTACCGGGTATTAGACGAGGCTTATGACAAATGCAACCTGGTAATGGATCGGTTGAAATTTTTGGCGATTACGGCATCAAATCTCGATGAGTTTTTTATGGTGCGGGTTGCTGGGATTATGGATCAGATTAATGTTGGCTACAACAAAAAATCGGTAGATGGACTAACCCCGATTGAACAGTTGGCAGTTCTTAACAGCATGACTCAGGAAATGATGGCTCGGCAGTATACCTGCTTATCAAAATCGATCATCCCGGAGCTGAATCAGAACAATATCTTTTTTTTGCGTTATGATGAACTGAATGAGGAAGGCAAAGACTTCGCCCTTCATTATTTCCGGCATGAGTGTTATCCGGTTTTGACGCCACAAGCCATTGACAACAGTCGCCCCTTTCCGTTAGTAAAAAACAATCAGGTTTATCTGTGTATCATGCTCCATGACACCGAGGCGAAGATTAAGGATGAAAAAGATTTTATGGCGATCCTGGAAATCCCCAAGGTTCTGGACCGAATCATTGCATTACCGAAAGCGAAAGAATCGGATGTGCTAAACTATATTTTTATTGAAGATTTAATCAGCCCGTTTGTAAATGAACTTTTTACCGGTTATGATGTCAAGCAGGTCAGTGAATTCCGGATTACCCGTAATGGCGATTTAGCCATCGATGAGGATGAAGCCGAGGATTTACTGATTGAAATTGAGAAATCAATTCAGCAACGTAAATGGGGAGCCAGCATTAAACTGGAAGTAACCCGGGACATGAGTAAAAAAATGAAAAAATGGTTGATGCATGAATTGGAAATTATCGAAAGTGAGCTTTATGAACTCAAGGGAAACCTGGATTTGACCTGCTTTATGAAATTTCAGAACCGCAGCGAGTTTAATGAACTCCGGGAGCCCCGCTATACCCCGCTTATCTCCAATGAATTCTATGAGGTTGACGACATCTTTGAAGTCATCCGGGAGAAGGATCGCCTCTTGCACCATCCGTATCAGTCTTTTCAAACAGTGGTTGATTTTGTCCGGGCGGCATCCATCGATCCCGATGTGCTGGCCATCAAACAAACGTTGTATCGGGTCAGTGGCGACTCGCCAATCATTGAAGCATTGATTCAGGCAGCCCAAAATGGTAAACAGGTTACTGTATTGGTCGAACTCAAAGCGCGCTTTGACGAAGCCAATAATATTGTCTGGGCGAAGAAACTGGAGCAGGCTGGGTGTCATGTCATTTATGGGTTGGTAGGGCTAAAAATCCATTGTAAAATGATTCTGGTGGTTCGCAAAGAGTCCGATGGGATCCGGCGGTATGTACATCTTGGAACCGGGAATTATAATGATGTGACCGCCGGTCTTTACACCGATTTGGGAATGTTCACTGCCAAAGAGAGTTATGGGTCGGATGTTTCAACCTTGTTTAACCTCTTGTCCGGCTACAGTCACTACACTTTGTGGAAAAAGATCGAGGTGGCTCCGAAAACGCTTAGAAATGCCTTTTACATTGCCATTGACCGGGAAATTGAAAATGTCAAAATGGGAGAAAAAGGTAAAATCCTTGCCAAAATGAATGCCCTTGTCGATGAAGATATCATCAACAAGCTTTATGAGGCCTCTCAGGCTGGGGTGGAAATTCAACTGATTGTCCGGGGAATGTGCTCACTCAAACCAGGGTTACCGGGCATCAGTGAGCACATCACGGTTCACAGCATTGTGGGAACCTTTTTGGAACACAGCCGGATCTATTATTTTTACAACCAGGGTAAGGAAGACATTTTTCTGTCCAGTGCCGACTGGATGGAGCGAAACCTGAACCGGCGAATTGAGACATTGTTTCCGGTTGAAGAAGAGAGTCTCAAGAAAAAACTAAAGCACATTTTGGAGATTACTTTAAAAGACACCATCAAAACCCGGTTAATGACTGAAACAGGAGAGTATATCCGGGTTGACAAACGTGGCAAGGAATTGCTTTCCTGTCAGGATTACTTCTGCAAAGAAGCTGAAGCAGAATTTGAACAGGTCAAGAATAAAGCCGTTATAAAACATAATAGTGAGGGAGAATAGCAATGGATAGGCGAAATATTGGAGTCATCGACATTGGCTCAAACAGTGTCCATCTGGTGATTGGTGAATACTACAACAATGAATATTTTCAGATTATTGACGATGTCAAGGTGAATGTCCGGTTAAATGATAAGCTGGCTGAAACCGGAAAACTGCAGCAGGATCGGATGGATTTCGGAATCGAAACCCTGACCATGTTTGTTAGTATGTGTGATGCCTACGGCATCGAAAAGGTAATTACGGTAGCAACGGCAGCGGTTCGTAAAGCATCAAATGGAGCTGACTATGTGGCGCGAATTAAAACCGAAGTCGGTTTGGATGTGGCCATTATTCCCGGAGAAGTCGAGGCTTCAATGGATTACCTGGGCGCGATTAACACCCTTGATGTTAAAGACGCCTTGCTGATGGACATCGGCGGTGGGAGTACCGAGTTTGTGCTGATCAAAGACCGCAAGAAGGTAGAGGCGGTGAGTTTGCCCTTTGGTTCCATCGATTTGGCCGAAAAATTTGATTTGACCGACGAGGTATCAGAGAAAAAACTGAAAGCTCTCGATGAGTTTTTAAAAGAAGCATTTAGTACGATTGCAATCCTTAAAAAGGCTGAGGGGTTGCCGGTTATTGGCGTGGGTGGGACAATTCGAAATGTTGGCCGGATCCACCGGAGTTTCATCGATTATCCTTTGGAAATTGCCCATAATTATCGGATGAAATCCAATGATGTCAAGCGGATCTGCGAAATGGCCGCCAGTATGAATTTAGCGGAACGTTCCAATCTTAAAGGATTGTCCAAGGGTCGGATCGATATTTTCGTGGGTTCGAGCCATACCCTGGAACGGGTTATGAAACATATTGATTCGCCAGAACTCATTATCAGTAATGCCGGGTTACGGGATGGGATCATCTACGATTATTTTGGCTATAATGAAGACAATCTGGTTTATGATATTTTTGAACTGTCTCTGGTCAATATCATGTTAAACTTTAATGTGAATATCCCTCACGCCTATCATGTGCTGAAGCTGACCGAAAACCTGTTTGAGCAGCTCAAACCACTCCATGGCATCAAAGAAGACGTCCGCAAGATGATCCGGGCCTCGGCCATGCTTCATGATGTTGGCATCAAGCTTCAATTTGGAAATCATCACGAGCATAGTTTTTATATTATTTTAAACTCCGGTTTGTTGGGGATCGAACAGAAAGAGCTTTTAATGAGTGCCTTTATTGCGCTTAATCATCGTACCAATAAAAAAATCCATATTTCGGAAGAATACATGGGGCTGCTCCAGAATGAAGAGCGGCACCTCATCGATCAATTGAGCTTGTTTCTGCAAATATCAGAATATCTGGATCGCAGTATGGATGGTGTCGTCAAGGATGTGAATTGCGTGATTCTGGAAAAAGAAGTCCAGCTGAATGTCCTCACAACCGGTCATTCAGTATTTGATAATATGATCATCAACGAATGTGGCAAAAAATTCAAACGGGTGTTTAACAAAACGCTGACCATCAATAACAAGGTTATTATTTCGCGACGATAAAAAAACTCCAATTATTCAAAACTGAATAATTGGAGTTTTTCTTATTTGTTTCGTTGGCTTTTGCCCAGATAGGCTTCTTTAATGCTTTCATCAGCCAGTAGTTCCCGGCCAGTTCCAGCTTTGGTAATCTTGCCTGTTTCCAGTACGTAGGCATAATCAGCGACCCGAAGGGCCATATTGGCATTTTGTTCAATTAAAAGAATGGTCATTCCTTCTTTATTAAGGGTCTCGATGATATCAAAAATACCCTGAACAACCAAGGGGGCCAGACCCGAGGATGGTTCATCCATCATCAATAGTTTTGGCCGGCTCATCATGGCCCGACCAACTGCAAGCATTTGCTGCTCGCCACCGGATAAGGTGCCTGCGGCCTGCCAGGAACGTTCTTCCAGCCGGGGGAAGAGACTGTAAATATGCTTGATGTCGGCGTCCAGATTATCCTTGCGCATATAAGCGCCAATCTTGAGATTTTCCAGCACGGTCAGATCGGGAAATACATGCCGTCCTTCCGGAACCAGAGTAATACCCTTGTCAACGACTTTGGTGGTATCAAGGCCCAGCAGTTCTTCACCGTTATAGGTGATGCTGCCAGCTTTTGATTTAACCAAATTGACAATGGCTCGCAGCGTGGTGCTTTTTCCCGCCCCATTGGCGCCGATCAGAGTCACGATTTTGCCTTCTGGCACTTCCAGATCAATGCCCTTAACCGCTTCAATACCGCCATAAGCGACCTGTAAATTACTAATCTTCAACATCGGCGTCTACCCCCAAATATGCTTCAATAACCTTAGGATTATTCTGAACCTCATCTGGGGTTCCTTTGGCGATGGTACAGCCAAAATCCAATACATAGATATGATCAGAAATTTCCATGACCAGATCCATATGATGTTCAATCATAAAAATGGTCAGATCAAAATCCGTTTTCAGTTTAAAAATCAGATCCGTCAGTTCATCAGTTTCCTGAGGATTCATGCCGGCTGCTGGCTCATCAAGCAGCAGTAACTGTGGCTTGGTTGCCAAGGCCCGGGCAATTTCCAGATGCCGCTGTTGTCCATAGGGGAGCGATGAAGCTTTTTCATTTCTTAAATCAATAAGTCCCAATCGTTCCAGCAAAAATTCACAGTCGGCTTTAGCCTGAGCTTCGCCCTTCCGGGCTTTGGGGGTTCTCAAAATCGCAGATAAAAAACTATAATCAGTATTTAAGTGGGTAGCAACCTGAACATTTTCAAGAACAGACAATTCCTTGAATAAGCGGATGTTCTGAAAGGTTCGGGCGACACCCAGAGCTGTGATTTTATCCGGCTTTTTACCGGTAATATCAATTTCAGTGGCGGTGCCGCTTTTATCGGTTGGGGTAAAAAGAACCTTGCCGCTGGTGGGCGTATAAACCCCGGTGATGACATTAAAGGCAGTGGTTTTACCGGCCCCATTGGGTCCGATCAGGGCAGCCAGTTCACCCTTTTTAATATTGATATTTAAGTCGTTGACGGCGACAACACCGCCAAACTGCATGATGACATTTTCTGTTCTAAGCAGACTCATTACTTGCCACCTCCTTCAGTCGAGGTCTTTTTTCGGCTCAGTTTTTTCTTGATGGACTGGAATTTCTGCGCCATGAAATCCCAGGTGAGTTCATTGGTACCCATTAAGCCTTTGCGATAGAAAAGTACGATAATCATCAGCAGGAATGAAAATACAACCATTCGCAGACCGGGTCGAAAGATCGGCAGATCCAGGCCGAAGGCCATGGGCTCATCCAGAAAACGCAGGGCTTCCTGTCCCAGTGTAACCAGGAAACTGGCAATGATGGTTCCGGAGATGCTGCCCATTCCACCAAGGACAATGATCAGCAAAAAGTTATACGTCAGGGTGAAATAAAACTGTTTGGGATCAACAGTACCCAATAGGGCGGCGAATAATCCACCACCGATGCCAGTAAAAAATGCTCCAATCAGGAAGGAAGTCATCTTTGTTTTAAAGAGCCCAACCCCCATCGCTTCGGCAGCAATTTCGTCCTCCCGGATGGACTTGAAGGCCCGGCCATAGGACGAGTAAACAAGTAAAATGGTTGCGATAATGATCAGCAGAGCGGTTCCATAGGTCCACCAGAGACTGCTGATGGTGGGAATACTCTTAATACCCAGGGCGCCATTTGTGATCGATTGCGTATTGGTAAAGACAATACGAATAATTTCCGAAAACCCGAGAGTTGCGATGGCCAGATAATCACCCCGAAGCCGTAGACAGGGGGAGCCAATAAAGAAGGCCACCACCACTGAAGCCAGACCACCCAGAATCAATGCCACCACAAAGGGCAACTGGATATTAGCTAAGAAAGGCGCCATCGGTTCCAGATAAAAAATGGCCGCACGAGATTCAACAGGCACTGTAAAGATGGCGACAGTATAGGCGCCGATCGCCATAAAACCGGCCTGGCCCAATGAAAACTGACCGGTAAAACCATTAACCAGATTCATTGCCAAACTGACGATGACATAAATTGCGCATAAATTCAGTAAACGACGCATATAGGAATCAACAAAAATATCGGCTAAACCTATTCCAATCAGGAGAACAACTAAGAAAACCGCTGTTTTCCAGTGAAGTTTTAAGTAGGCACCGAGGCTGTTTTGAGTTTCGTTCATTTTTGGTACCTCCCCTAAACCTTTTCCACTTGTTTCTTACCAAGGAGACCATTGGGAAGAAAGAGCAGAATAATAATCAAGATGACAAATGCGATGGCGTCCCGGTAACCGGTAAGTGCTGGAAAGAAGGCGACCATCAGTACTTCCGAAAACCCGAGGATCAGGCCCCCAAGAACGGCGCCTTTAACATTACCAATTCCACCGATTACGGCGGCAATAAAACATTTTAATCCGGGAACAACGCCCATGAGGGGTAACACCGATGGGTATTTCATACACCATAAAATAGCACCGACGGCAGCTAGCGCAGAACCGATGGCAAAGGTTGAAGAAATGACCCCATTGATCTTAATACCCATGAGTTTGGCGGTATCATAATCGACTGCGACAGCCCGCATGGCCATACCAAGTTTGGTTTTATTAATCATAAAAAGTAGTGCTGACATCAAGATAAACGCAACAATTGGAATAACAATAGAAACCGGTTGAATCGACAAACCGCCTATAAAGAAAGGTGTTGTCAAAAGCGGGAATTCTGGAAACGCTTGTGGCTTTCCTGAAAATAAGTAAGTGGCAACATTTTCAAGCAAAAATGATACCCCAATCGCTGAAATTAATAGTGATGTTTTAGGTGCATCACGGAGCGGACGATAGGCTACCCGTTCTATCGTGACACCGAGTAAAATGGTTAACCCAATTGTAATAATAAACGTGACATACCAGGGAAGAAAGAACACGGCAATCCCAAAATATGTGAAATAGGCAGCCATCATAAAGATATCGCCATGGGCAAAGTTGATCAGTCTTAAGATACCATAAACCATCGTGTAACCGATGGCGATCAACGCATACAAACTCCCAAGAGATAAACCATTTATTAGTTGCTGCAAGAATGTTTCCATTGTCATTCCAACGACCATAATTATAACCTCGTTATATCATTTAATTTAAATTGAGGGTATCTGATCATACAAATACCCTCAAAGTTAGTTGGTGTGAAGGCAGCACAAACAAAACAGACAGTGTACGTTTTGTTTTGCGCACCCTTGCGCATAAAAGAAGTCACATAAAATATGACTTCTTTATGGTAATTTGTGACTTTTTGTTAGTCAATTGTAACGGAATCCATGTAGGTGAATTTACCATCTTTAACGGTTTTAATGATCGCTTCATTTTTAGTAGCGTCACCATTGGCATCAATGGTAATCATCCCAGTAGCGCCTTCAAAGTCTTTAGTGGCCGCCAGTGCGTCACGGATGGCAACAGGATCAGCAGATCCTGCTCGCTCAATCGCATCCAGGGTCATCATGTAGCCGTCATAACCAAGGGCTGTTACAGCTGCAATGTTTTCACGGTCAGGATAAGCTTTTTTGTATTCGGCAACAAATGTTTTACCGGCTTCTGTCAGTGGATTGGTATCGTCAAAGAATGTTGACATGACTGCGCCTTCTACATCAGCACCACCAACGGTGATGAATTCGTTTGTTTCCCAGGTATCACCACCAATAAATGGAGCAGTGATGCCAAGGGCACGGGCCTGTTTGATAATCAATGCGGATTCGGTGAAATTACCAGGAGCAAAAATGGCATCGGGATTGGCAGCTTTAATATTGGTTAAGATTCCGTTGAAATCCTGATCGCCAGTATTGTAATTACCAGTAGCTACGATGGCATTTGGATCGCCAGTTAGTTTAACAAAAGAATCGGTAAAGAATTTAGCTAAGCCAACTGAGTAGTCATTGGAAACTTCCTGGATGATGGCAACTTTTTTTGCATTCAGTTTTTTAGAAGCATAGTTGGCCATGACCGTTCCCTGGAAGGGATCAAGGAAGCAAACACGGAAGTAGTAATCATTTCCGGCGGTAACCTGTGGATTGGTTGCTGAAAGCGCAACGGCAGGAATTTGGTTTGTTTTGACAACGTCACCAGCAGCAATGGAGAGTGAAGATCCCCAGGAACCTAAGATGGCAACAACCTTGTCTTTTTCAATTAAACGGGCAGCAGCAGTTGTTGCTTCAGCCTTGTCTGATTTGTTATCAGCAATGACCAATTCAACCTTTTTGCCTAATACTTCTGGACGCAATTTGTTGGCCAATTCGACCCCTTCAACTTCCAGCTCGCCACCAGCGGCATTTGCACCGGTTAAGGGTTCGAATACGCCAATTTTAATGACGTCGCTATCCCCAGAAGAAGTTGTTGTTGTTCCGCTAGAACAACCAGCGGCCATGGTTACGACCAAAGCCAGAGACAATAATACTGATAAAGGTTTTTTCAAGGTAAAGTCCTCCTTTTTCTTTTTTTCCTAATTTTTACCTGTGGCTATTATACCAAAGTTTACACTTTTATTGCAAGTTTATATTAAGAAATGTTTGAATGATACGGACACTTGTTTTAATGACACTGATTTACACAATCTGCAGTATTGCATTAGCGCGCTAAAGTAATGGTTTGCAGAAAGAATCAGGAAATCAGATCGTCCGTAGTCAGATGACAGACAGAGCTTTTCGATGATAGAGATGATTGATACGATTGTACCAATCAACATCGATTTGTAAAAGACCGTCCCGGGTCATTCGAAAAACCCAGTTATTCGCTGTGGTTCCGGGTTCATTCATGCGGGTGTCGCAGCCATATCCGCAAATATCTTGAATGGGCAGGATGACTAAATTGGCAGCACTCTGAAAAAGGGTGCGGATAAAAGCCCGACAGGAAGGACTCTGGTGGCCGCCGATCTGCCATTGGTTTTCCCAGGCCTCAGTGTAGCCGCAGTAGTCAAAAGCATAACGACGATGTTCCGGGGTGTAGTCAAAAAAAGTCCCCAGTAGTGTATTATTGTCATGGGTCCCTGAGTAGGCTACGGTATTGGCGCTGTAGTTATGGGGCAGATGAATATTATCCAAATCATCAATGAAGGCAAATTCCATGATCCGCATTCCGGGAAAACCGGTGTCTTTTAACAATTTGACCAGGTCTTCATCCTGAAGCCCCAGATCTTCAGCAATGATACTCGGTTTGGGAAAGGTCTTTTCCAATTGCCTGAAGAAATCCATCGCCGGGCCGGGAACCCAACGACCATTTTTGGCAGTTGCTTCACTTGCCGGGACTGACCAATATGCAGAAAAGCCCCGAAAATGATCGATTCGAACCATGTCAAAATCCGCCAGTGCTTTTTTTATCCGTCGCATCCACCAGGAATAGTGGTCTTTTTTCATCACATCCCAACGATATAATGGATTACCCCATAGTTGACCGTTTTTGGCAAAATAGTCTGGAGGAACCCCGGAAATTTCAATGGGAGAGCCTTTTTCGTCCAACAGGAAAAGCTCCGGATGGCACCACACATCGGCACTGGTATGCGCAACATATATGGGCATATCGCCGATAATTTTTATCGCTTTTGTATTAGCATAATCTTTAAGAGCCGACCATTGTTTAGCATAGGTGTATTGGAGAAAATTCTGAAAATTAATCTCTTCACAAAAGTCAGATCGGGCGATGGAAAGTGCGGCTGGCGTTCGCTTTACCAGATCCTGATTGTCCCATTTAGTCCAGTCTTCTTCAGAATAATGTTGGGCTAAAACTGTATATAAGGAAAAATCTGGAAGCCACTCGCTGTTGGCTTCGACATAGTTTTGAATGTCTGTTTTTTGCTTTGGTGTGAGTCGAGAAAAAGCCAGCTTGAAAATAGAATGACGATTGCAGATCAGATCGGGATAATTAATGGAGTAAGCAGGAGCAGTAGATTTACCGGTTGCCAGTTCATCCGCAGTTAATAAACCCCATTGGTATAACCGTTCAAGGTCAATCAAAAGGGGATTACCAGCAAAAGCGGATGTACTTTTATATGGCGAAAAACAGCTGTCCACAGGACCTACTGGCAGAATTTGCCAGTAGCCAAAGCCCATGGATTGAAGCAGGTCAACAAAAGTGCGGGCATCACTGCCTAACGTTCCGATGCCGTAATCCCCCGGTAAGGCGGGAACTGGCATCAAGACACCACTGGAGCGCGATTTTATAGCCATATCAACCCTCTTTTTCTATGATGCGATCCAGGATGGACTGTAGGTCTTCGGGGGTAAAGAGATATTTTTCCTTACAAAAGTCACAGTTGATTTCGATATCTTCCTGATCTGCGATCATGTCGATTAGATCTTTTTTTCCAATCGATATCAGTGCTTTGGTAATACGCTGGCGGGAGCAATCACAAATAAACCGGGTGATTTCTGTTTTGGAAATCTTTAAGTTCAGGTGTTTAAACAGACCTTCCATAATTTCTTCCAGCGTTTTTCCTTCGTCAAGCTGTTTGGTCAAAGATGGGGTATCAGCCAGGGCTGCTTCCAGGGCATCAATCACGTCATCATCGGTATCCGGCATTAATTGAATAATAAATCCCCCAGCCTGTCGGACTGTGCCATCATCATTTAATAAAACGCCTAGGGAAACCGAGGTGGGAATTTGTTCAGATTGCGCATAATAATAAGTTAAATCTTCGGCCAGTTCACCGCTGACAAGTGGTGAATAACCAACATAAGGCTCTTTTAAACCGATATCTTTTAAAATGTTCAAGGCACCATCGCCAATGGCTTCTGAAACCGGCATGGGGGATTCCATGGTGTCAGAAAGATCACTGACATAGGGATAACCTTTGACATTGCCGCTGGCATCGGCGGTTACCAATAAGCCGCTGAGTGGGCCATCACTGGCGATTTTTAAAGTGATCAGTTCATCCGCATTTTTCATCATTGACCCCATCAGTGAACCGGCAGTCAATAATCGGCCCAATGCCTGGGTAACGACTGGGCTGGTGTGATGAAGCTTACGGGCGGTTTCGGCGAGTCCCTGTGTCGTTGCCGCAAAGACCCGAATCTGTCCGTTTCCGGCGGTGGCTTTTAGTACATAGTCCGGCATGTTTTACCTCTCAGTGTTTAAATTGAATTAGCTATTTATGATATGTTTCGCCACGGATTATCTTAAAGGAACGATAGATTTGCTCTAACAGCATCACTCGAAATAACTGGTGGGGAAATGTCATTTTAGAAAAGGAGCATTTCCATTGTGAACGACTGGTAATCTCAGGGGAAAGCCCGATGGAACCGCCAATGACAAAGGTGATTTGGCTTTTTCCCTGAATGCCATAGTTTTCGATTTTCCTGGCAAAAGTTGGTGAGTCCAGTTGATCGCCCTGTATTTCCAGGGTGGCCAGAATTTCATCATCTTTCAAATGAGAAAGAACTCGGCGTCCTTCACTGTCCACGGCTTTTTGGCGCTGAGCTTCGCTGGCGTTTTCTGGAATTTTCTCATCTTTAACTTCGATTAATTCCAGGCGACAATAGGCGCTTAGTCGTTTGGTGTATTCCTGAATAGCCTGGGTTAAATATTTTTCTTTTATTTTTCCAACAGCAATAACGCGAATATTCATTCAGATTAGAAACTGTAAACAACAAGAAGACTTAAAACAATAACGGCGACTAAAACCAATGCGCCAACACGATAGAGTGGGTTTCTTTTGTGCATGGTAGGGTTCCTCCTTAACATCGAAAAAATTTAAATTTATGATTGTGTTTTTATCTATTATAGTTTACAATATATGAGTCGGAAATGCAACATATTACGGGGTGTGGCTCAGCTTGGTAGAGCGCATGGTTCGGGACCATGAGGCCGGAGGTTCAAATCCTCTCACTCCGACCATTAAAAAATAGTTAAGACAGCTAGTGATGGCTGTCTTTTTTTTGCGGGTTTGGTTTTATTGGCTACGTGTTGTACTGGTGCCGGTCTGGATTTGTGGTTTCCTGATCCGGTTCATAAATCTGATAATTATTTTTACCCTGTTTTTTGGCCTGATACATGGCCTTGTCGGCATGGCTTAACAGGGCTTCATGATTGATGCCGTGCTGGGGATAAAAGGCAATCCCGATGCTGGGGGTAATCAGTAGTGCTTTTTCCGTTAAGGGCTGACGCAGCGACTTAAGAATTTTTTCGGCCACTAATTCCACATCCCTTATATCTTCAAACTCCGGAACAATCAGGGTGAACTCATCACCACCCATTCTGGCGACGGTATCGCCTTTGCGCATGACTGTTTTGAGCTGTTCGGCGACGGCCTTTAAAACGTCGTCGCCAGTATCATGTCCATAGGTGTCATTAATTTCCTTGAAGCCGTCAAGGTCCAGAAACATGACCGCCATCTGGCTCTGATAACGGGTGGCATTGGCCACGGCTATCATCAGTCGGTCATAAAAAAGGCTGCGATTGGACAACCCGGTCAGACTGTCATGATAGGCCAGGTATTTTGCTTTTTCTGATTCCTCCCGGCGCTTGGTGATATCTTCCTTCAAAACAACAAAATGATAAATTTGGCCATTTTCATCCAGTACCGGGGAGACGGAAATATTCTCCCAGTAACCCTCGCCATTCTTGCGCACATTAAAAGCTTCTCTACGCCAGACATTACCCGTCTGGACCTCATGAAGTAGTTCTTGATAATATTCCGCTGACGCTTGGTCTCTGGCATATAACATACTGACATTGTTGCCGAGGACGTCATCCGGCGTATAACCGGTCAGCTCAACATATTTGGGATTAATGTATTCAATCTGCCCTTTATTATCACTGATGAGCACCGCCACCGGACTGTGCTCAATGACGTGATAATAGGTCTTAAGTTGATCCTGGGCTTTTTTATTAGCCGTGAAATCCTCAAGAATTCCCTGAACCCCGACGATGGCACCGGAAAAGCTGTGAAGCGGGGCACAATGCATCCGCATATAAACCTTTTTGCCCCATTTGGTGGTATAGAAAGTTTCGCAGGTGACGATTTCTCCGGTTTCCAGACTTTTTTTCAGACTGCCAGCGATACCGCATTCAACCAAGGGCCCGAAGGTAAACACATTGATCTGTTTGGTGGCTTGTGCGGAAGGCGATCCCAGTAGTTTCAGGGTAGCCGGATTGACGGTGGTGATGTTACCGTCGAGGTCACAGGTGATAATGCCTGCCGGTGAGTTTTCGACCAGAACCCGATAGCGGGCTTCACTTTCATCAATTTCACGGGTTAAAGCAGTTTTATCGATTTCACAGCTGTCAGGCTGGTCGTTGTCCTCCGGATTAGCGCTTTTTTGTTGTCGGTGCAGATAAACAGCGAGCACTGGCATAAACAGCACCATAAAACCAAGACCGTAAAAAATAGCAGGGTTGGCAACGTCAGAAAACAGGTTGCGGATTAAAAAATAGTCCAGGGCATTAATGGCCAGAGCAATCACGGTGATCCGGATCACGTTGGTGGATAACTTTGTGTTGGGTGCAGTGTCATTTTTCATCGGGCACCTCCTTTTTATTTCAGTCCGTTTGATCGTCTGCTGATAGGGTATAGTATACCCTAAAAACCATCTTTATCAGAAAAAGGTTATGACGAGGGTGATTAATGGCAATCAGGTCTGGCATATTAAACCGGAAACGGTGGAATACAAATGGTTGAGTCAGCTGATGAAACTGTAAAAATGCGAGCTGTGCAAACGACAATCTTTTGATGCTCAATTTTTATAGGCCGGGCATCGTTCAGATTAAATGCCTCCGGGACGGCCGGGAACTGTAGTATGATCTGGCGGTATCAAGCCATTGTAAAGGTAGGGAAACATTTTTTGACAAATTGTTAAAATTGGTGATTCGTTTTCTTTAATCAGTTAACCGGAAAAAGCAGCCCTAACCCTTTCAACCTGTTTTCTTAAAACCGTCAACCCGGGCGCACACGGTGTGCCCCTGCGTTCGGCGATGATCTTCTTCTACCTCTCCAATGAAGGCTTAAGCATCATCGAAAACCTCGGTGCCCTGGGGGTGCCGATCCCCAAACGGCTGAGACAGGTGGTGGCGGAGCTGGGGGAGGAGCGGGAGTAGGGAAAGCAAATAAAAAAAGCAATTAAAAAACAGCGATGTCGGGTCGCTGTTTTTTTGTTTGGCAGTTATTTAAATAAGCTTAAGTGAAAGCGTTCAGGCAATTTCAGCGTCGTTGACCGCAATCCCGTCGGCATAGAGTTTTTCTGGGGCAATATCAATATCGCCATCATTCCATACGGCCACACCATAGTCGACATACACCTGCTCGAACACGGCCTTGTCTTTGAGGGGGATAAAGACGGGGTCATCCAGCAAGGGTTTAAAATCAAAAATTTTTGTTTCATCGGTGCTAAAGCACACCCACAAACGGTAGTCGCCAAGCGGTCGCACCGACTTGATTTTCAGCATCGGCGGAGGTTCCCCGGCGTAAGCGATGTCGTTGATAATATACATGGTCGTAACCTCCTCTATTTACCTTGATTATAATGTAGTGGCTGTTTTTTCTCAATAGGATTATGGTTACGCCGAGGTTTTAAGCAGCGCAATCGGTTAGATAAATAACCTTAAAAGAAATTATGTAGAATTATTTAAAAATTGCGAAAATTATGAGAACCTATCCCACATATGGCACAACAATAAAGATATAATAATAAAAAAATGAAAATCAAACAAAAAAGTTGAAAAATAATTTGTCATAATAAAAAGATATGTTAAGATAAAGTTAAAAATAATTAAATCTAAATGATTAATTATCATTTGCATTGTGCTGAAAAAAGTTCGGCATTAAAGTTATAAATTAGAAGTATAAATTCTTAAGGAGGGTTTTGTTATGTAAGAGCTTGCTAAAACGATCAGTTTATAACAGCCGTCTTCTTTGGGACGTATTGAGCTGTTTAGGATTAAAGGAGGTGAAATCTATTGAAACTCGAATTATATTTTAATTTAAAAAATTTGGAATTTCCATTGGATTACCGGAAGATCATGATATCTTTTATAAAAAAGTCACTGTCTGAAGCAAAAGGCGGTGAGTATTTTGATCGCTTTTATAAGGATACCATTGCAAAGTCGTTTTCATTCTCGATCGTATTTAATAGACCTGATTTTCAAAAGGAAAAAATTATATTGGGTAAACCCCAGTTGAAAGTTTTATTTTCGGCTGTTGATCAGGATAAGGTTGCCCTTATTATGTATGCAGCTTTTATTGCCCAGAAAAATAAGCCATTTCCATTACCGAACAGCAATGAAATGAAACTTGTTGCCATTCATGAAAAAAAGATCGAAAAGATAATCACCAATAGAGTTATTTTTCAGACCGCAATGGGTTCGGGTCTTTGTATCAGAGACCATGACCGGGTACAAAATACCGACAATTATTACGTCCATAATGATGATTTATTTCTTGAGAAGTTGAAAATGGTCCTGATTAACCAGGCTGTCCGGGCAGGATTGGGAGAAAACAAAGCCGAGAACTTAAAATGTAAACCTTTAAATTGCAAAATTGTGCCAGTTAAGCATTATAACCGCTTTATACCTGTTTCGACAGGGTTGTTTCAATTCGAAGCAGAGGCTGACTTGCTTCAGTATTTTTATGATGCCGGAATGGGTTCCCGTCACAGTGCTGGTTTTGGACTACTTGAATTAATTGCCCAGGATTTGTTCTGAAAGGAGGTTCAAGGTGATTGAAGCATTTATAATTAACGAAAAAACCTACATTAAATTGTCAGCTAACGAGTGGCGTTATTCGGCTGCGGCTTTGGGATTGATGAAGTATTTTGACTTTCTGGCAATTCCGATTGTTGAAAAAGAAGTTGAATTGCTCAATGAAGTAGAGATAGTAAAAGATTTACCGGATCAGGCGCTAATTGTGTATGAAAGTGAAACAGGTTTTGAATATCTATGTTTTGCAAAAGCGCTTTTGACAGAAGCAAGCTATTTTGATTTTGTTAGAAAAATTTATTCAAAAGACTTATACCCACTGCTGATCCAGGAACAGCTGAAGAAATCGCAGTTTAATGACGACGAATTGAAAGAAATCAATTCATGGTTAGCGGGAAATACTGTGATGAAAAGTGTTTTTAGCAAAATGAAGTTTGATGGTCAGAACAAGCAGGAGATTCTGACAGCTATCGAAGAAAACAGGGATCATTTAACCAAAGAGAGTTTCCGGTATAAGAAAAATCTCTATGCCAATTACAACAATACCTATCAACTGTGCAATGAAAGTGGAGACTGCTGCCGATTAACAGGTTATTCCCTCGATGTGGGGAAAAAAGGTCGTTCAAGTGCCTATAATTTCAATGCAAAAACAAAAACTGGAATAGATTCTCTTCTCTTTGACTGGGTTCCTTTCGCTTTTAATGGCGATCGGGAGGCGTTTTTTATCAATGCCAATCGCTCATTAAAGCAGCTAAAACAGACGCATACCTTTTTAAGTCATCAGATCCAAAAAGATCATGATGAAAACAAAAACAATAATCAGAATGTCCGTTATTCCTTGTTCAACAGTATTATTCATTCGGCGGGTTTTATCGATGAAGATGTAGAAGTGATTTACAAAAATCGGGAACGTGATTTTTTTGAAACCCTCTATATCCGTAAAGAAAGTATGAAAATTTTAAAAACCATGGGTAAAATTGATTTTATTAATTACAAGTCATTTTGTTTTTCTTTAAAAATCAATGACAATTACTACATCGATATTCAGGAAAAAGTGACCAATTGTATTTTAAATTTAATATTAACCGATGAACTCATCGAGCTGTTCTTAAAACAAAAAAACGGCAATGATTATTTAATAAGTCAGTTTATTGAGATTAATTGGTTAATCCGCAGGGGGGGAGAAATGATGAAAAAGAAAATGAGTGGCGCTTATGCCTGTGCCAAAGAAGTGGTAAAAAAAATACCGACTAATAAAATTGAATCCTATCGCCAAAAATTAACCAGCGCAATTGTCTTTAAGGATTATGATCGGGTCTGTCAGATCCTTTTACAATTATCCAATTATTCAGATGTTTCGTTTAATTTTGCCTATGATTTATTTGAAGATTTTGAAAACAATAAAGACATTGCCTATACATTTATCAATGCATTGCGAAACGAGACTGATTATAAGACAAAAAATGAAGGAGGAACACAAGCATGAAAAAAGCATTAACACTAACGATTGTGGCAAATATGACCGCCAATTACTCAGAAGGTTTGGGAATTATTTCCAGTGTGCAAAAAGTATTCAAGAATAAAAAAGTCTATTCGATACGGAGTCGTGAAAGCTTAAAAAATGCGATAATGGTACAAAGTGGTTTATATGATGATCTCCAGACAGAAGTCGACGGTGCTACACAAAAATTGGTAACCGAAGATTTAAACGCCGCCAATTGTAAGGCACTGGAGGGTGGTTATATGAGCACCAAAGGAACGACCTATATCCGTAAGAGCTCCTTCTATCTTACTGATGCGATTTCAACCGATAACTTTGTCAATGAGACCCGTTTCCACAATAACCTTTATTTGGCCAGTACTGAAGCACGGCAGAAAGGAATTAATTTACAGGAAAAGACAAAAGATAATCCCGCAGGTTTAATGCCATATCAGTATGAGTATGATAAATCATTAAAAGTATATAGCTTAACCATTGATCTGGAAATGGTTGGCAAGGATGAAAATTTTAACAATGAAGCCAGCTCTGAAGAAAAGGCAGCACGCGTGAAAGCCATTGTCGAAACCGTTGAAAATTTGAGTCTGGTTGTCAAAGGAAACCTGGACAATGCTGAACCAATTTTTATCGTGGGTGGCATGTCACCCCGTAAAACCCATTACTTTGAAAATGTGGTTAGGGTCCAAGGCGAAAATCTGGAATTAAGTGAAGATTTAATCGGTAAGCTGGAAAAAGGATTTAGCTGTGGTTTACTTAAAGGCAAAGAGTTTTTAAATGAGGATGAAATTGTGAAACAGTTAAAGCCGAAATCGATGACAGCATTCTTTGGCGATTTATACAAAGAAATCGATGCCTGGTATGGGGTGTGATGACAAACAGCTAGAAAGAAGGTGATTTTTATGAAGGCATTAAGAATCCGGTTGCAGCAGAGCAGTGCCAATTATCGTAAGGAGGAAAGCGACACAAATAAAATGACCTATCCATTACCACCCTTTTCAACCGTTATCGGAGCACTCCATGATGCCTGCGGCTACAGAGAATATCACCCCATGGATTTGAGTATCCAGGGAAAATATGAGTCAATGCACCGTGAACCCTATACCGATCATTGCTTTTTGAATTCAATTTTTCCTGATCGGGGTGTTTTGGTCAAAATGAGAAATCCGGAGTTACTATCCACGGCTTTTGAAAAGGTTGTGGCACCACGGAAGTCTAAAGGCTGTGATTTTCGAATAAGAGCAGATGCTAACATCTTCAATGAAGCATTGTACCAGGAGTTTATTGATTTAAAAGATCTGAATAACCAAATTGAGGTGTTCAAGAATTCTCGTATTAAACCGGTTCTAGAAGTGATCAAACGTCGTAAAGCAACTTTAAAAAGCAAAAAAAACAGGCTAGATAAAAAATCGGAAGAATATCTTAAACTCAACCGCAGAGAAGCGCAAATTAAAGCGACCGAAAAACACATAAAAGACGAGTTTGAAAAGTATAAAGAAAATCATTATACCAAACCCATTTCAAAGTTTCGATCCTTGACAACATCACTGAAGTTTTATGAAATACTCAATAATATTGAACTGCTTATACATGTGGCAGCCGAAGACAATATTTTAGAAGACATCTTGAACAATATCTACAATTTGAAAGCCATTGGTCGTAGTGAAGATTTTGTTGAAGTCATCGAAGCAAAAATTGTTGAACTGGTGCAGGATGATGACTGTGATGTAACGAGTTCCTATTCAGCGTACCTGGATTATCGTGACATTAAAAAAGGCTTGCTGATGCCAACTAATATCGGAGATGAGACAAAAGGCGAAGGTGGCACACGGTATGGCTTGAACAAAAACTATCAAATAATCGATGAGAAGCGCATTTTCAACAAAAAATCAGTGTTATATCTGTCAGAATACTGTATTGAAGAAACGAGCGACACGGTCTGGTTGGATCGGGATGGTCAGCAAGAGTATATTGTTAATTTGATTTAAGTCACGTTTCTGAAATAGGGGGAGTTATGAAGAAGCCAGAAGAATATCAGGCTAAACCGGATAAAACCATAAAGGAGCATAGTCTTGAACTGTTAAGGGAATTGGAACGGATCAAAAACCTTGGCTATATCGATAATAAAAAAGTATATGATCTAGCAAAAAAAGCCTGTTGGTTTCATGATTTTGGGAAGGCAAATGCCGAATTCCAAAATCGAGTAATGAGTGACAAAAAAATCCGGATGTCATTGGAGCGGGAAGTTTATCACAATATCTTATCGATTTTTCTCATTGATCCCAAGGCATTCGACAGCCAGGAAGACTATTACAAAGTGGTTCAAGCCGTTCTATTTCATCACGATTATGCTGATCCTTATGAAGTGTTAAAAGATAAAAAAGATTTGTGTAAAGCACTCTTAAAGAATTTTACTTGTTATCCTGTCAAGCATAGTCTTCAATATAAATTGAATATGTGGACTGAAGATGATCAGGTTGTGTTAATCAAGGGATTACTTCACAAATGTGATTACAGTGCCAGTGGCGGTTATGTGTCTGAATATCCCAATGATTTTTTAGAAAGTGGCCTCGACCGCCTGGGGTACCGTTGGAATGATTTACAGAATTTCTGCATCAACCACAGAAATAAAAATATTATTGCTGTGGCACAAACCGGCATGGGTAAAACCGAAGCCGGGCTTTTATGGATCGGTAATCATAAGGGCTATTTTGTACTGCCACTAAGAACCGCTATTAACGCAATTTATCATCGTATTGTAGCGGATCAACAGAAAAAGATTGTGACCGAAAAACTGTATGAACGGGTGGCGCTGCTCCACTCTTCTTCACTGTCTTACTATCTGGGCATGATGGATAACAGTGAAACAGAAATGACTGGAATTGATCGGGAGGATTTTGATGTTGAAGAATATCGTAATCGCGGGCTAAAACATTCAATACCATTAAATATCGCCACCATGGATCAGCTTTTTGATTTCGTTTTTAAATATCAGGGGTATGAGCTTAAACTGGCAACCTTGTCTTACTCAAAAATTGTTATTGATGAAATACAAATGTATGACAGTGACTTGTTGGCTTATCTGTTGATGGGTTTAAAGCGGATTTGCGAACTGGGCGGAAAGATTGCTATTTTAACGGCCACACTAGCGCCTTTTGTGGAAGATGAGTTGAATAAAGCAATTCCTGGGTTGATCAAACAAAGCTTTTTCGATAATACGCTGCGGCATAATATTCTGGTTAAGGCGGAAGAATTAAGCGTTACCGATGTCTTAAACCAATATAAAACCAACAAAGCATTGGCAAAAGGCAACAAAATACTAGTCATCTGTAATACCGTAAAAAAAGCGCAGGAGATTTATGAGAAATTAAGCGAAGCAGACATGGTGTCGAAAGATGAATTATTCTTGCTACACAGTAAATTTACTCGGGGGGATCGCACGCAAAAAGAAGCCGCGATTAAAGAGTTTGGGAAAACTTATGAAGAAGATGAAAAAACCATTGATATTCAGAATGGCATCTGGGTGTCAACCTCCCTGGTGGAAGCGAGTCTGGACATTGATTTCGATTATTTATTCACAGAGTTGCAGGATCTCAATTCCCTGCTGCAAAGACTGGGACGTTGCAATCGCAAGGGTGTGAAGCCAACTGACGTGACAAATTGCTTTGTATATACTGTTATCAATGAGAATCTATTCATTATTAATAATCGTGGGTTTATTGATTGGGATATTTTTAACATTTCGAAAGAAGCCCTCGGGAACTGGAACGGGCCGATAACCGAAGCAGAAAAACTCGCTTTGATGAATGAGCACCTCACAACTGAAAAATTAAAAAGTTCGAATTATTACCAGGCCTATAAAGAAAAATGCAATTGGATTGCAACCATCAAGCCCTATCAATTAAAGCAGAATGATATCAAACTCCGCAACATTCTGACTGTGGAGATCATTCCCAGTCCGGTTTTTGATGCTCACAGGGAAGAAATATTTGAATTGACTGAAAAGATCAATCATCCCCAAACTGATACTAAAGAGAAAATTGCATTAAAGGAAAAGCTTTATGCTCATACCCTTTCTGTAGAATCATATCACGCAAAAAATTACGAAAAGGCAAAAGCTCGTGGAGAGGCCACAGTTTATACCCCGATTCAAATTGGAAGATTTGAATCGATAAAGGTTTTGGAATGTCAATATGATGACTTGCTGGGGTTTCGCAAGATGGACTTTCAAACCATCAGAAAAGCAGAGTTCTTTTGAAACTCAAGCAATGATAATGAAGGAGGTATGCATTTTGGAAAAAGAGATTACTGGAGTAATGGTTTATTACTATCAGGTTTGCCACCGAAAGCTTTGGTATTTTTATCATGAAATTCAAATGGAACAAAACAGTGATCAAGTCAAAATAGGAAAACTCCTCGATGAGAACGCTTATAGCAGGGATGATAAGCATATCAATATCGACAATGTCATTAATATTGACTATATTCGCACGAAAAAAGTTCTTCACGAATTAAAAAAGAGCAGAAAAATTGAAGAAGCCAGTATTCTCCAGGTAAAATATTATCTCTATTATTTGCTGAAAAAAGGTGCAATCGGGATTACCGCAAAAATCGATTATCCGTTATTGAAACAAAGTGTTGAAGTATCGCTGTCAGAAGAAGATGTTGTCGAAATTGAAAAAATTCTAGCTACTATTACAAAGATCGTAAAAGAAGAAATACCGCCGCCATTTAGGAAAATGGCGATCTGCAAAGCATGTGCCTATCATGATTTGTGTTTTATTTGAAAGTCAGGGTGACGATGAAACGAGATTATTATTTTTATAATGATGGTATCATTCGTAGAAAAGATAATACCATAACTTTTACGAGTGAAGCGAATGGAAATAGGGATTTGCCCATTGAAAATATGGGGAATCTTTATGTGATGTCAGAAATGAGTTTGAACACCAGTTTGATCAATTTGTTGGCAAAATATGGTGTGTGCATACATTTTTTCAATTATTACAGCTTTTACACAGGCAGTTTCTATCCCAGAGAACAGTTGGTTTCGGGGAATATCATTGTTAAACAGGTTGAGTATTATCAGGACAATGAAAAAAGAATGCAGATAGCAAGAGCTCTGATCGATGGCGCATCCTATAATATATTCAGAAATTTACGTTATTATAACGGCCGTGGAAAAGATGTTAAAACTGAAATGGGGACCATTGAAGATTTGCGAAAAAACGTACCCAATACGACAGGAATAAAAGAACTTATGGGATATGAAGGCAATATTCGTAAAACTTATTATTCGGTTTGGAATAAAATCATAGACCAGGATGTTGATTTTACAAAACGTGTTAAGAATCCTCCGGACAATATGATCAATACGCTGATTTCATTTGTCAATACCCTTGTTTATACTAAAGTTTTGGGAGAAATCTATCAGACTCAATTAAACCCAACGATCAGTTTTTTACATGAACCGGGAACAAGACGATTTTCATTATGCTTGGATATAGCTGAGATCTTTAAACCATTGTTAGCAGATCGACTGATTTTTTCGTTGTTGAATCGCAATCAGATTACAGAAAAGAGTTTCACAAAGAATTTGAACTATTTACATTTAACCAAAGAAGCCTCTAAAACAATTGTAGCCGAATTGGATGCCAAATTGCAGACGACAATCAAACATCGGGATCTGGAGAAATCGGTGTCCTATCAATACTTAATTCGGTTGGAATGCTATAAAATGATTAAACATCTGCTGGGAGAAAAAGAATATGAACCATTTAAAATTTGGTGGTAGAGGTGCAACGAAATGTATGTTATTCTAGTATATGATATCTGCGGCGATGATGGTGGACAGCGTGTACTTAGTAAGACGTTTAAAATATGCAAGAAATATTTAAACCACATCCAAAATTCTGTATTTGAAGGGGAATTATCTGAACCTCAGATCATGAATTTAAGATATGAATTAAATGAATATGTTCGTAAAGACATAGATTCGGTTATTTTATTTAAAAGTCGAAATGAGCGATGGCTGAAAAAAGAACTATGGGCAAGGGAAGATGATAAAACGGATAACTTTCTATAATTGTCGACCTGAGATCATGTAAAAATACAGTGGGGTTGACAATTGTTGATAGCATGGGAAAAGAATAATGATTGTTGAGCTAAATTTGAATAATTTGATTTTAAATTTATTAAATTATAGAGGTCGACAAAACAGACCTTTGAAACATACTAAACGAGCGCTATAAAAGAAAGCGCATGAGAGTTTCGCCATATTGGAATTTAAATTCAAGACAGGATGGTGATGTAGGTGACAACGAGGAAATGAGAGTTTCGCCATATTGGAATTTAAATGCAGGAGTGGATTGATGAATTCTATATAGCCCGCCTATGAGAGTTTCGCCATATTGGAATTTAAATAAGAGATGGACGCAAATACGACATCAATAAAAGACCATGAGAGTTTCGCCATATTGGAATTTAAATTGTTAAGCGGTTTTTATCATTCGAAGAACGGCAATTAATGAGAGTTTCGCCATATTGGAATTTAAATCAGAATAAATATAATAAATCATGACAGCAGTTCCCATGAGAGTTTCGCCATATTGGAATTTAAATGAAAAATTATTCCAGTCCTCTAAATAATAAAACAGATGAGAGTTTCGCCATATTGGAATTTAAATTTCATCTATTAGAGGTTGGAAATAAAAATTTTGCGATGAGAGTTTCGCCATATTGGAATTTAAATCATTGTAGTAGCACTCGATCCCGTCATCCCCGCAAAATGAGAGTTTCGCCATATTGGAATTTAAATGCTGGGAACGTGGCTCCAATGAGAACGTAAATCGTATGAGAGTTTCGCCATATTGGAATTTAAATTAATTTAAAGCCGTTAAGCGGCTAATTTGATGCATTTATGAGAGTTTCGCCATATTGGAATTTAAATCTTGGTTCAGTCGCTATTGTGATAACTTTGCCGTTTTATGAGAGTTTCGCCATATTGGAATTTAAATGATGTATTATCAGCGACTCTGGCAATACTAGCAGCATGAGAGTTTCGCCATATTGGAATTTAAATGACTTTACTGATGATCGATGAAGCATCAGTGAAATTCATGAGAGTTTCGCCATATTGGAATTTAAATATTTTCTGCTTCAGGTAAAATAAGCGAAAATTCATTATGAGAGTTTCGCCATATTGGAATTTAAATTTTTGTAACGAAACGGGTCTTATTTTTTAATTTTTATGAGAGTTTCGCCATATTGGAATTTAAATGCGATATCTCCAATACCATCAATAACGCCTGTTATTCCATGAGAGTTTCGCCATATTGGAATTTAAATGTTAACGTAACCTTTACCCCGTAAACGCTTGACCGGATGAGAGTTTCGCCATATTGGAATTTAAATTGATTCCAGTTCGGTCGAACACGCCGGATTGAGTCTAATGAGAGTTTCGCCATATTGGAATTTAAATTGGTAGGACTTTGTTTTATCATAAATGGGGATTAACATGAGAGTTTCGCCATATTGGAATTTAAATTTTTTATTAAGTCCTGGTCAAACTGAATGGCCGCCATGAGAGTTTCGCCATATTGGAATTTAAATAATCGCCGCAAAGATAAAAGAAAAGTCACCGGAAATGAGAGTTTCGCCATATTGGAATTTAAATTTGAGAAAACTTCTTGTAATACCCCTTTAAATCGATGAGAGTTTCGCCATATTGGAATTTAAATTATTAATTAATGATTTCAATCGAAAACCCTTCAAATGAGAGTTTCGCCATATTGGAATTTAAATGGCCAAATTCGTTTTTGGCCCAAACGTCCATTTCGATGAGAGTTTCGCCATATTGGAATTTAAATGTGGTGTTGATGCAATGTATCAGGCGGCTCAAAGTGATGAGAGTTTCGCCATATTGGAATTTAAATCATCGGTTAAGTCTTTGTTTATTGTAAAATAAAAAT